>JAVEWB010000290.1:0-3665 GCA_034004765.1 Anaerolineae bacterium | reverse complement strand
ACCTGGGTCAGGGTCGGCCTGGAAGCCAAGCACTCACGTGTGGCCTTGGGGCAACGCGGTGCGAAGGCGCAGCCCACCGGCAGGGCTGACAGGTCAGGCGGCATGCCCTCGATAGCGGGCAGTGGCTTGCTGGGGTCGCTATCGATGCGCGGGATAGAAGCCAACAGCCCCTGGGTGTAGGGGTGAGCGGGTCGGTTGAAAATTTCACGAGCCGGGCCTTGCTCGACGATGCGCCCGCCGTACATCACCGCCACGCGGTCGGCGTAGCGTGCCACTACGCCCATGTCGTGAGTGATCAGGATCATGGAGGTCTGGGCCTTATAGGTCAGTTCCTTGAGCAAGTCCAGAATCTGGGCCTGCACCGTAACGTCCAGGGCGGTGGTGGGCTCGTCAGCAATGATCAGCTTTGGCTGGCAGGCCAGGGCCATGGCGATCATCGAGCGCTGGCGCATACCACCCGAGAACTGGTGCGGGTACACCGAGAGGCGGCTTTCCGCATCAGGTATCTGCACCATGCTCAGCAGGTCGCTCGCTTTCTCGTAGGCCTCCTTCCAGCTGACGTTGCGGTGCAGCGTGATGGGCTCGGCGATCTGCTTGCCAATGGTGATCGACGGGTTTAACGAAGACATTGAATCCTGAAAGATCATCGCGATGCGGTCACCGCGGATCTCACGCATCTCGTCCTCATTGAGCTTGAGCAGGTCCTTGCCATCGAACAAGATCTCCCCGTTTTCGATGCGACCCGGCGGCGTGGGGATGAGACGCAGGATCGACATCGAGGTCACGCTCTTGCCAGAGCCTGACTCCCCGACGATGGCTAGCGTCTCGCCGGGTCCCACATCAAACGAGATGTTGTCGACGGCGGTTACGACCCCTTGCTCGGTCTTGAATCGCGTGGTCAGGTTTCTGACCTGAAGTACGGGCGTTGTCATGTGTCTTATCCGGTTGGCCGGGGGCCAAAATGTGCTGAAAAATTGCCAGGCGCGAGGGCTTAGTGGCCCATCTTTTTCTTCAGATCCTGGTCAATCCAGATGCGAGCGTGGATGGGTGCGAAACGGCCGGCACCCACGAACATCTCGCCACCGTAGTTCTTCACCCAAGGCCACCAGGCGGTGTAGCGGTAGGGTGCTGGCATCCATATGGCAGGTGCCTGGTCAAGCACGTAGGAGGTCAACTCGTGCAGGATCTGCTGACGCTTTTTCTCGTCACGCTCCCCATTGGCCTCGGCAACTCGAGCGTCGAACTTTGAATCCTCCATCATGGGCGCGTTGTAGACTTGGCCTTTGCCGAAATTGATACGCAGCGAGGTAGTAGGGTTAACATCTGGGATGGTGGTTAAGTACCCAGCGGCGTTTGTGTGGCTGGTCATGGCAGAGAGATGGGCTCCGTACTCCATGGGCACGATATCCATCTTCACACCCACTCCTTCTAGGTAAGCCGCCACCAGAGGCATTAACTCCATCTGGTCGGCGTTGCAGGTGCAGACCTGCATCTTGAAGGAGAAACCGTTGGCGTAACCAGCCTCGGTCAGCAGCTTCTTAGCCTTGGCCGGGTCGTACTTGAAGAGCTCCTGCACCGAGGCGGGCTGTTCTTTCAGAGGCTGGTGGTAGCCTACGTACTCGGGATGCATCGGGAAGGTGAACATCTCGGCTTCTCCGGCGTAGTACTTGTCGATGATCTCCTGCTTGTTCACCGCCATGTTCAACGCACGACGCACGCGCACATCGTTGAAGGGCTTGGTGTCCACGCGCAACGCCACGCGACTTGCCGTGGCAGAGAGCCATCGATTCCACTTCAGCTCGGGTGTTGACTTTTTCAGCTCTCGCGCTGCTTCTGCAGATATGGACGTCAGAATGTCCAACTTGCCTGTGCGCAGCGCTGCATGCTGGGTAGTCTCGTCCTTGATCACGCGGTGCACCACTCGGTCGACGAAGGGCAGCTTGAATTCCTTACCGCCAATCACGTCCTTGTCCCAGTAAACAGGGTTCTTGGTGAAAGTGAGCGAATTGCCCTGAGCCACGTTGGTGAGCATGAAGGGGCCGGTGCCGTTCACGTTTTTCCAGTTACCGGCACCGACATCGGCCACTTCCTTGGGCATGATCCCCGAGAAGAAGCCGTTGCCGAAGCGATAGTCCCAGTCGGCGATGAACTTGTTGAAGGTGAAGACAACCGTGTGCTTATCCTTGGCCTCGACCTTGTCTACGTGGTCGTAGTAACCCTGAGTACGCTTGGCACTAGTGTTCATGCGGTTGAAGCTGAAGACCACATCGTCGGCCACCAGCTCACGCTCAGCCATCACTCCCTGCTTGGCTGGAAACTTCACGCCCTTACGCAGCTTGATCTCCAGCGTCAGGGGGGTGCTCCAGGTCCAGGTCTCGGCCAGCTCGCCGCGAATTGCGTCGGTTGGTTGCCAGCCGCTGATGGTAAAAGCATACTTGCCGCCACGGCTCTTGGCCTTGGTCAGATCCACCGCGAAGAGCTGCTCATAAAACTGGCCTGTGTCGCGGGTCTGCAGGGTGGCCTGCCAATCTGCCAGGTCCCACGACAGGGTAGTGACGGCGGTGCTGCTGGTGGCCACGTCCAGGGTGCCACCATAGTTGGGGGCCTCTTGGGCCCAAGCGGCGGCAGCAGCAGCAGCGGAAAGGGTGAGGCCTACGCTCCAGCGGGTAACGGCAGCGATCAAGGTCAGTTTCATGTCTTGTCTCCTTAAATGGGTTGTGTAGGGAAAAACGCTCTATCGGGAGCCGCGCATGCGGGGGTCAAGCATGTCGCGCAGTGCATCGCCAAAGACGTTGATGGCGTAGACCACAAGGGTCAGGCAGATGCCAGGGGCCAGCGCTAGCCATGGGCCTTGCAACATATAAGTCCGCCCGTTGCCCGACAACATGCCACCCCATGTAGGGTGTGGTGGGGGCACGCCCAGGCCCAGGAAGGAAAGCCCTGACTCAGCCAGGATGGCTGTACCAACGCTGGAGGTAAACAACACGATCAACGGAGGAATCACGTTGGGCAGCACGTGGCGCCAAAGGATGCGTGTGGCCGAGGCACCGATGGATTTGGCGGCATGGATGTACATGTCTTCGCGCACCGACACCACAGCGCTGCGTACGATTCGCGAGCCTCCGATGCCGATCAGCAAGCCCAGCGTAAATACGATTTGAGTGATGCCAGAGCCGAACACAGAGGCCACAACGATCAGCACCACCAGACCGGGGAAGCTCATCCAGGCATCCACGAAGCGCTGGATCACCAAGTCCACTTTCCCACCGAAGTAGCCGGAGACAATACCGATCAGGGCCGAGATCACGGTGGAGATGGCAGCCACCGTCAGGCCTATGATCACTGAGATCTGCGCACCGTACATGCAGCGCGAGAGCAGATCACGGCCCAAATTGTCGGTGCCGAATGGGTGCGCCCAGGACGGTGCCTGCAGGCGCGTGCCCATGTTGACCTCGTTCATACCGTAGGGCGCCAGGACATCAGCAAAGAGCCCAATGAACAGGAACACCACAGCAACCACCGCGCCGATGGCGCCCAAGCGCTTTTCGCGGAAAAGCTTGCCTAGAAAGTGCCAGTAAGCGTTTGGGCGGGACGCCGTCTTGTGCATCGCCTGTGATTGTGCCGAAATGGCTTGTGCTTTCATGTGGATCTCCTTCAACGCTGGC
>JAVEWB010000289.1:0-3690 GCA_034004765.1 Anaerolineae bacterium | reverse complement strand
CCAATCAGGTTAGAGACCACGAAATAGGTTGACAGCCCCGAAGCATAGCTCATGGAAATGAAGCCCATAAACAGTGGCATCGTGATCTGCATCGATTGAGACATCGACTCTGCCTGCGGGTCACCGCCAGGAGCAGTCGGCGGCGTGAGCAGTTTCTGTTGGAGCCAGGTTGTCGCCGCCACAAGGATCGGAAGCACGTAGATGGGGTCGGGCAGCGCCAGATCCAACCACAAGAACTGACTCTGCAAGGGCGCCAGAGTGCTCAATCCCTCAAATAAACCGCCACGATAGACGTGCTGTGGCAGTGCCAGAAGTTCCAGGGGGGTGGTAGCCAACGCGCGAATGATCGCCTGATACAGCCCAATGAGCAGAGGGAATTGCAGGAGCAGCGGAAAACACCCACTCATGGGGTTCATCCCGGACTCACTATAGAGCTTGAGCTGCTCTTGAGACAACCTCTCCTTGTCATTCTTGTACTTTTCCTGAAGCTCACGCAGCTTAGGTTGGAGTTCCTGCTGCTTGCGCACGCCCTTCTGCTGATTCAGCGTGAGCGGCATCGTGATCAACCGCATGACCAACGTCACCAGCGCAAGCGCCAGCACCGTATTATTGCCCAGCCACTGGTAGAATAACAACAGCAAATTGGTAATTGGATCAACTATGAGTAAATCCCACACCGCGTATCTCCCTCAAATCAAAATGGAGGTCCCTCACCGGCAGAAATGCACGGAAGGGTAAGGCCGCTACTCGGCCTTCGGAGGGTACTGCCAGAGCAGCTTCCCGTTATCAGCGCTGAAAGCCTGGAGACGATCCTCGATCAAAATCGGCATCGCGTAGACGCGTTCTGCATCTGCGACAAGGTCACCGGGAATCCGCCCCGGAGTTGCAGGCAGCTCTCCCCAGGGGATTTTCTCACCCGTCTCAGTTTCCAGCACATAGATCAAGCCACGTTCATAGCCCGGCACATACAGCAGCGTCCCATCGGCACTGAGCACACTCTGGCCCCGCACAACATCTTTTACCGGAGCCTGCCAGAGAAGATCCAACGACGTCCGATCGAAGGCAAAGACATTGCCTTGCACGTCGACGAAATAGATCGCCGCTTCTCCGACCGTAGGCGTTGCCCAGAACCAATCCACGCCATCCTCGAAGGTCCACAGCACCTTTCCCGTCTCCGGGTCGATCTGATAAATCCGGTCGCCGAAATCCCCCACAAAGACTTTACCATCAACTTCCACAGGGGACATCGCAATGGCACCCTGCATCTCCAACCGCCAGCGTTCCGTTCCATCCACGACACTCAAAGCGTAAAGCGTATGATCCAGCGAGGAAATATAGACCGTATCCTCGATGACCAAGGGTGCAGCCCAAATACGGTCTCCCGTCTGGAATGACCAGGCCAGTTCTCCATCTGCCAGGTTGAGCGCATAGAGCGTACCATCACCGTTGCCGATCAGGTAAAGGCTTCCGGCCACAGTGCCGTGCGCTACATACTGCCCTTTTGCTCCCCCATTCTGTTCCTGAGATTGGGGAAAAACCCAGGCCAGCCCAGGCACATCGGAGGGAGACCCCCCAAGTCGAAATGCGTAGACCCGCATGTCCCCAAAACCCTGGGTGAGGAGCAGATTATCCTCTTCGGCAAGAACCGGCGTGCTATAGAAGCCAATCTTAGCATCGCCCTCCGCCGGGTAAGCCCACAAAAGGTCGCCGGTCTCCGGGTCGAACGCCTGCAGCCGATCTACGTTAGCCACATAGAGCGTGTCCTCAGCCAGCGTCAGTCCGGGCCAGCTCTGTTGGCGCACAGCACCACCACCACACGCGGTCAAGAAAGCCAGTAATACTATCGCTAAAAGTCCCACAGGGACCCACCGACGTCTCATAAATCCTCCTCACTCAAGGGACAGGGTCATACCCTCCGGGATTGAAAGGGTGACAACGAGAGATGCGCTTCACAGCAAGCCAGCTCCCCTTCAGCACACCATAGCGGGAAATCGCCTCGTAACTATACTGGGAACAGGTAGGTGTGAAACGACAGGCAGGGGGGAAAAGCGGCGAGATGAAATGCTGGTAAAAGCGAATTAACCACAGCGCTACGGCTCTCATGTTTCACCCTGTCCATCGATCCACAGGCCCGCTCGCCGCAGCACTTTCTCCAGTGCCGCCTCCACAGACTGTTCGTTCTCACCTAGAAGACTCCCGCGAGCTACCAGCACCAAATCCCAACCCGGTGTGACATGCACATAAAGTCGCCTGGCAGCTTCACGCAGCAGGCGACGCGCACGGTTACGAGCAACGGCATGGCCAACTTTACGGCTGGCTGTGAGTCCAACCCGCGCGAAGGGCAACCCATTCGAAGCTGCCCACAGTATAAAGAGAGGATGCGCCCAAGACCGACCCTCTTTCCAGACTCGCCGGAAATCCGGGGGGCGGCGTAGGCGCATACCTTTTAACCAGCAAAACTGCTCCGCCAAAGGAACTCAGGCACGACGACGAGGACGCTGCGCGCTCTCCTTCCAATTGATCCGCTTCGCGCCACCCAGACTGACCGCGATCAAACGATGGCGTCCACGTAGCCGACGACGCTTCAAGACGTTCCGACCATCCAGGGTCTCCATCCGGGCGCGGAAGCCATGCACCCGCATACGACGACGCTTCTTTGGCTGATAGGTGCCTATTGACATGGCTTTCTCTCCTTCTCCTCAAATCTCATAGATAGCCCTGTAGGATTGTGGGGAAGAAGCGTCCAAAGCCGATAAAATTATCCACCAACAGCTTCCGTCCCATTCCCAGGACTGAAATATTATACCGTAACCAATGAGTAAGTCAAACTACACTAGGATGAAAAGGACACACACAGACGGCATCTTTCCCGTCGATCACGCACTTCTGCCAACCTCAGGGGCAGCCGGCAGTGTGGCAAATGGCGCAGGGATGAGAGGCCTACCTACCTATGCAGCCAGCGCCTGATTGACCTCGGCCAGCAGATCACTTGAGAAGCGCAGTAGAACCTCTGCTGTAGGTGTGAAGAACATAGCAGGGCCCTCGCCGATAATTCCGCCACCGGCATCAAAGGATCCGGCATCCAGGATCACCGTCAGCTCATAAAAAGGCAAGCCACCCTCCAATACCGGTTGAGAACGGCGGGCCACCAACATCAACTCCGGGCTTTCAAACCCGAAATTGATCTCTTGTTGAGGACCGAACTCCCCATCCACAAGCGCCTGAATGTTCTCCATCCATTCGCTCACCGTCATCTGGTGCAGGAAAACCTCGCTTCTGAAAATCTCCCGGTCCCCAACCCAAAAGGAGACATCGGTCCTCGCCACGCCGTGTTCAGCCTCTACCTTCACCGCCCCGTGGGAGACCAATCCCGTCCCTTGCACTCGCTCCAGCACATCGACCCGCACGGCCAATTGCGCACCACTAGCTGCATTGTTCGTGATCACGGCCATCGTCTAATCCTCCTCAGTAAACATAACCCTAATCATCTATGAGTAGCCGAAACACCATAGCATACCACTATACCACAGAATATGGAGAGTCAAATCGCGACCTAATTTCAGTATAACGTAAGTTCCGCGAACGGTCAATAAAATCTGCCGCTTGTAGCTTTACCGCACTATGGTACACTGACACAGAGTAAAAGGTAAAGAGAGGAATTACTAAGCGATAGATCGTATGACCTTGAGC
>JAVEWB010000288.1:0-3696 GCA_034004765.1 Anaerolineae bacterium | reverse complement strand
TGTGGGGCAGCAGAGCAGGGTCACTGGCTTCTATCCCTGCCCTTGCCCGCGGGTGCCGTGGGGGGCAGGTGTGCCACCTCCAGACTCGAGGCGGTGGTGTGAGCGTTTTGCACCAGCGGCAGGTAGATGTAGAGTCGCGTTGGTGGGAACTGCGGGCGGTGATGAGCCTGGCGCGCCTGTGGCAGACGCGGGGGGCCACGTATCGGCAGCGAGCGCGGGAGATGCTGGCCGATCTGGTCGCCTGGTTCAGCGAAGGGTTCGATCTGCCGGACCTGTGCGAGGCGCAGGCGTTGCTCCAAGAGCTTGTGTAGGGTAATCCACCGGATTGCCCGCCGGACAGATCATCACGCCATTGCCTGAGGAGCCATCTGCAGGAAACCGGTATCGTGCAAGGCGCGGGCGCTGATCCAAGAGCTGGCGTCGGAGGCAGAGCCGAATGAGCGGCTACAGCTATCCTGATAAAGCTCCCGAAAAGACGAACCCTGCCCAGTAATAAGGGTGGGCAAATGGTTTGATGTTCGGGTTGGCGCGGTAGTACCGTGTGGCACGAAAGGCCTCCGCGTCCTTTTGACCCGATTCTTCGTACACTCGTTGGTAGAGATCCGCCAGACCCAATGTTTGGGCCGTAGCCGTACGCAGCCAGTCCTGTGCCAGGTGCAAGGCCGTGGCAGGATCGTGCCCCTCTTTTAGATGGCCGCGGTAGAAGCGTGTCAGCAGCAGCGCGGTCGAGATGTCCGTCACCGACCACAGCGTGCTGATGACGCCCGGCACTCCGGCTTGCAGGAACCCCGCGGGGAATCCGATGACCTCTTCCGGTGCTTTGATGATGTCTGCCACTCCGCTCTGGCAGGCCGAGAGCACCGCCAGCCGGGCCGCGGAAAAATCCAGCCCGCCGTCCAACAGATCGCGCAACGTCAATTCATCGTCTCCGGCCAGCAGCAGCGCCGAATCCAGCTCGTATCCGAAGCTGAAGGTTCCATGGCAGGCAAAGTGCAGGTGGGTCGCGCCGGGCAGTGCGGCTGTGACCGCCGCATGCGTCGCCTGACGGCCGTAAAGACAGTGCCGGGCGTGGGCAGGGAAGAAGGCGGCGCTCTCCTCGACCTCGATGCGGGCGAAGGGCAGCGGCTTCTGGGCGTTGTACGGATTGCCGATCCCCAGCATGACAGGAGCTTTCCCGGCCTGTGCTCGGGTGCGCTTCGAGACCAGCGCCAGTGTACGGGCCGAGGGCGCGCAGGTGAGAAGCGCGCGATCGAAGGCAACGGCGGGCAGCGGCAGCAGCCCCAGGCTGAGGCTGGGAAGCAGGACGGCGCGGGGGTATTTCAGATCGAGCAGCCGTTGGACGACCGGCCCCATGAGTCGCTGCTCCAGAACCGGCCAGATTTTATCGAGTATGACAGGAAGTGCCTCGGCGCTCCCTGTCCCTGCGGCAGCCTGGAGGTAATAGGGCTGATCCTCGCGTTGGTAATACAGGAGTTGGCCCAGGTCCCCTTCCTTGAAGTCGTCCAACCAGACGACGTGGCGCTGCGCGAGGCTCCTGATACCCGGTACGACGATCAGTGCCAGGCTGCCGACCGGTGTGGTCAGAAGGTAGACTAGGGGGAATGTGATCTCGCTTGCCAGCGCGGCAAGCCCGGCGAAATCCATCTGTACCTGCATGAAGGCCGGCGCATAGCCCCGGATGCGGGCCACGATCTCCTCTAAGGCTGCGCGAGCTTCTCGCAGCTCGGATGAGATCTGCGATTCGCTGGGGCGTGTGTCCTCTTCCGCTTCTGTCTGTGCTCGCACGCTCTCCCAGATCCGGCGCACGGTTTTAAGATCGCGTGCTTCGCAGATCTCGTCTCGCAAATCGACCTCTTCGGGACCTAGCTTTTCCTCGATGCGCTCTTGGGCTTCCAGCGTCATCAGGCGCTGGCGGGCTGCGAGAAAAGCAGTACGGTCTTGAGGGGCAGCGAGTTCCAGCGCGGCCTCGTGGCGGGCCAATGCCTCGCCCAGGGCGCGGGCCTTTCCTTTTTCCAGTGCGACGACCGCTTCATCGAACCGCCCCAGGCGCGCCAGGCAGTAGGCGGCGTTGACCTGCAAGTCGTTGTAGGCGTGCAGCCAGGAGTGACGCTCCTCTGTGCTGCCTCCGGCCTGGTAGAGCAGCTCTTGTGCTTCCATGGCACTTCGATAGCTTTGGGAGGCCTCGTTCCATCGTTTTTCTTCCAGATACAGGTTGCCCAAGTGCCCTTGTGTCATCAAATACAGGTCCGGACTGTCCTCGAGGTCATGCCCTTGAAGGACCTGGCGGAAGGCGGCGATCGCGAGTTCGACGTTTTCAGCACGCAAGCCACGCTGCCGGGCCGCATACGCCTTTCCCAGTGCGGTCTGGCAGAGAGCCCATGTGTCTGGGTTAGGCGTCCGCCCTTGGGCCCCTACTGCCTGCTGAAGGTGATGGAGGGCCTGTTCCACGTTGTCGGCGCGTTCCCCTAGTTTCCTCTCCAGGTAGGTAGAGCCGAGATAATAGTGCAGGGTAGCCCACATATCGGCGCCCACCGCGCGTGTGGCCATGCTGAGCGCATTTTGAAAATGGCTGAGCGCTTTTTCGATGTCTGGTGTCGTGCACTCCTCGTACGCGAGCCCTAAGCCGGATTGCAGGTAGACCCAATCCACAGGGGTCTCCTCCCGCGTCAAGACCTCGCTGGCGCGCTGAAAGCACTGGATGGCCAGATCCAGATTCTCCCAACGGTGACCACGCCGCCGGGTCAGGAGGGTTAACCCCAAATTGAGCTGGACTTTGGCCCATTGTTGGGGAAAGCGGTCGCGGGTCCACCCGAACAGCGCGCCGACGAAATAGCTGATGGCTTCATCTTTGAGCGCCCAGTTCAGGATGCCCCGGTCACCGGGCAGCTCTGCCGTCTGGTAGACCTTGCCCAATTCGAAGCTGGTGCTCCCCCATTCATCCGGATTCTTGAAAGGATCCAGCGCTTCCAGCGTTTCTTCGTAAACCTGGACGCTTTTACCCCATTTTTCGGCCGGCTCACCGGGGCCTTCCAGATACTCGGCTGCCAGTTCGTTCCGTTCCGCTACCCAGGTGGGGAGCAGGGCAGGCATCTCCTCCACCAGAACACGCGTTGCTCTGTTGTACCGTTCTCGGATGCGCAGGCTGGTTCCTGGATCGTTTTTGGCTTCTTTGAGCAGCCGCTCGAAGATCTTGTCGGCTTCGTCGCTCAGCAGCGCATCGTTGTGGGCTGCCAGGAAAGCGTCCACATCTTCGTCGGGGGCCAGAATGTAATCCAGCACCAGGCGTGTGAGCTGTTCCTGCTCTTCTTTCTTCTGCCCGAACAGGTTAAAGAATCCCATGGTTCCCTCAGAAAGCTTTGTTCAAGCCCAGGAAGTCAATGGCACAGGCCAGGCGGAAGTTGAGCTCCTCTTTTGTGGCATGCTGTCTTTTCATGTAGGCCTCGAGGGCATCGGTGGTCTCGGCCCAGCGGGACTTGCCGCGGGCCACGATCTCGTCCGGGTTTTCGCCGGTGCTCTGGCAGAGCATGAAAATCGAGTCCAGGCAGGCTTCCGCTTGCTCGTCGTTGAGTTTGTCTTTCTTCAGGCGGTCGAGAAACTTCTGGACGCTTTTATAGCTGCTCGTCCAGCCGACGACTTTCAGTTCCGGGTAGTAAGGCATGACCTCCTCCTTTCACTTCATGACTGCACGCACGCCAG
>JAVEWB010000287.1:0-3718 GCA_034004765.1 Anaerolineae bacterium | reverse complement strand
AGGCCCTGGGAAATCGCCCCGTCGCGCTGTGCCGTGAGATGACCAAACTGTACGAGGAAGTCTGGCGCGGTGACCTGGAAGGCGCAATGGCGCATCTGCAGGAGACGGAGCCGCGGGGTGAGTTCACCCTCGTGGTCGGTGGCGCTACCGAGGCCGCCGGGCGGTGGGAGCTGCCGCAGGTCCGCGCGGCGCTGGAGACGCGCCTGCGGGAAGGGCTTCCCCGCTCACAGGCCGCCCGCGAAGTCGCTGCCGCCGCCGGATGGAGCCGGCGGGAGGTGTATGAGGTGGAGACGGAGAGGTAAAAGACGCAAGCGTCAAGCGTCAAAACGTCAAACGTCAGAGAACAGCAGGTGCGATGCGCCTGATGATAAAGAATAGGATAAAGGAAATTTCGATGAGTGTGAATTTGAATGACCAAAGTATGTATCCGAAGTTCGACCCGGAGGATATGCTGCAGCGGATCATAGATCTGCCGCAGCAGGTTCGCGATGCCTGGGCCATTGCGCAGACGGCCCCCCTGCCCGAAGCATACCGCTCCGTCCGGCGCATTGTCGTCGCCGGGATGGGCGGCTCCGCCATTGCGGGCGACCTGGTGCGCGGCCTGACCGCGCGCGAGGGTCACCTGCCCTTCGAGGTGGTGCGTGAATATGCGCTGCCCGAGTATGTCGACAAAGAGACCTTAGTCGTCTTCTCCAGCTACTCCGGGTACACCGAGGAGACGCTGAGCGCGCTGGCGCATGCGAAGCAGCACGGCGCAATGATCCTTGTCATGACCACCGGTGGAGCCATTGCCGACGAAGCCGAAAAGATCGGGGCGCCGGTCTGGCGCTACACCTACAGCTCGGCCCCGCGCGCGGCCATCGGCTACTCTCTCATCCTGCTCGCCGGGATGTGCAGCCGCCTGCACGCGCTCGCCGACATCCAACCCGCATTGGAGGAGGCTTTGCCCGCCGTGGAGGCGCTCCGGGCAGCGCTGCTGCCCGGCGTCCCCACGGCGGAGAATCCGGCCAAACAGCTCGCGCAGGCCCTCGAAGGACGGCTGCCGGTCATCTACGGCAGCGCCTTCCTATCAGCGGTAGCCCGACGCTGGAAGACCCAGATCAATGAAAACGCCAAACAGTGGGCCATCTGGGATGAACTCTCAGAACTCAACCACAACGCGGTCATCGGCTTCGGTCTCCCGGACAAGGTCCGAGAACAGGCCACAGCGGTCTTCGTGCGCTCCCCCCTGGATCATCCGCGCATCAAGGTGCGCTGGGACGTCACCAGGGAGCTGCTGGAACAGGTGGAGATCCCCGTCCACGAGGTAACAGGGGAAGGGCAGAGCACGCTGTCGCAGATGTTGACCCTCATCCACCTGGGCGACTTCGTCTCGTATTACCTGGCCGCGCTCAATGAGGTCGATCCCACCCGCATCGAGAACATCGTCCTTCTCAAGGAACGATTGGCGGCAGTCGAATAAAAACTTTGTCTCCCCATCGGAAATAACCGATGGGGAGACAAAACAAAAAAACCCAAAAAGCTCAGAGCCCCCGTCCTCGGGAGCGACTCCGAGCAAGCCCTGCCTGTGCCGACCCCGAGACGGGGTCGGAGAGCAAAAATGGATGGCTATAAACCGCCGCGGCGGACCGCCGCTTCCTGAACCTGGGCCAGGATCGATTCCGCCCGCGTGTAGATCGCGCTCAATTCGCGCTGCCAGGCCTGCGTCACCGCGGCATCCTCGACCGACGTCGCATTGATGCGGACGTTCAGTGCCGCGGCCTGCACCCCGGCCATCGCCATCCAGGCACCGGCAGCCGCGTCGCTGATAGCGTTGGTATTGCCCTTGAGCGCCACGGTCAATGCCAGTTCCATCGCCGCCAGCGCATCCTGTGCGGTGGAGAGGGGGACTTCACCCGCGCGGATCATCGCCGTCTGAATGGCCGCGTTCCGCGCCGCCAGCTCTTCATCCGTCGCTTTCGGGAGCTTGTAGGCCGCCATCACCGCGTTGAAGGCCGCCGTATCCTCCTCGATGCGCGCCGTCAGCCGCCGGCGGATCTCCTCGGCCTTCACGATCAGCACACGCATCTCATCGTTGACCTCGGCATACTTGCGTTTGCCCACGGTGAGACGCCCCACCATCGCCGCCAGCGCCGCACCCAGCGCGCCAGCCAGCGCCGACACCGCCCCGCCACCCGGTGCCGGTTCCGCCGAAGCCACCGCTTCCAGGAAACCCAGCGGTGCACCCTCGTCCAGCGCGGCCAGCTTGTGCTCCAAAATCTGGTCGGGATCGAAGAGGTCCAGTTGCAGGTACCACTGAGCCGCATCGACCAGCGCCTGATCCGGGATCAACCCCACCAGCTCCGTGTGCGTGACCAGCGCGCCGTAGCGGGCCGCCTCGCTTCGGACCGTCTCCAGCACCCGCTGGATCGGCGTGTTGGTGAAATCGGTCAGGTTCATCGAGACCTGTGCCTGCCCCGCCACCAAGAGGCCCATCGCCTTGACGAAGTGGTAGCCGCCGCCCGAATGGCGCACCGCTTTGGCGATCTTGTTGGCGATGGAGACATCGGTCGTGTTCAAATACGCGTTGAATGCAATCAAGTAAGGGCGTGCGCCGATGATCGTCGCCCCGGCCTTGCCCACCGCCGCCGGGCCGCAGTCGGGCTGGCGGTCGGGGTTGGTGCCGATCTCCTTCTTGAGCAGCTCGTACTCCCCACGGCGGACGTCCTCGAGGTTGGTGCGCTCGGGGCGCAGTGCCGCGGATTCATAGAAAAAGACGGGGATGTGCAGCTCTTCCGCCACGCGCTGTCCCAGGCCGTGGGCCAGCGCGATGCACTCCGCCATCGTCACGCCGCCGACCGGCACGAAGGGCACCACATCCGTCGCTCCCAGCCGCGGATGGGCGCCTTTGTGCTGATCCAGGTCGATTAACGAGGCGGCCGTGGCAATCCCCTGAAAGGCCGCTTCCTGGACCGCGGGGGGTGGGCCGACCAGCGTCACCACGGAGCGGTTATGGTCGCCGTCGGACTCGACGTCCAGAACACGCACGTCGGGCACGGCCCGCATCGCCGCCACGATGGCCTCGATCACCTCCGGGCGGCGTCCCTCACTGAAGTTGGGCACACATTCGACGAGCGGTTTCACAAGGGCTCCTCCGGCGTCGTGCCGGGGTCCTCTTCATCCGGGACTTCAGGCTCGACATCGATCACGGTGCTGCCGGCTGAAGCTGCCGGCGACTGAAAGACGCGGCCTTCAATGGTCGCCCGGTGCTTCTCGACAATGTCAGGCGGGCAGACATCGACGAAGAGCTTCAGGCCGATGAGGATAATCGCCAGGTCGTCCAACTGTCCCAATCCCAACGCCAGATCAGGGAGCAAATCGACCGGCATGATGAAATAAGCCGCAGTCAGCAAGGGAATCACCTTGCTGGACATGGGGACATCAGGGTCAAACAGAAGCTGCCAGGAAAGTTGAAACTCGCGGAAGGCATCCTTGAACCAACCCGCTAACTTTCCCACCTGCTCAGGGGTAGCCGGAGGACCGGAATGATTATCTGCCATAGCGTTCATCTCCTTACTTATGTAAAGACTATACCTATGATTATAGCCTGAGGCACAAAGGCTGCAACTGTAAAAGGGTGCGTTTCATTCCGGGGGCGAGTTCGTTGGCTGCCCCAAGCCTGAGACGCACCCAAGCTTGACGCTTACGTTTTCCACGCTATAACATCAGATCGGAAGAG
>JAVEWB010000286.1:0-3730 GCA_034004765.1 Anaerolineae bacterium | reverse complement strand
CCCCTTTATTGCTACCGTCGTTGGCTATAAAAAGCGCCGTCTTGCGACCATCATTCGTGGTCGGCGGTTGCGTTAAATCTCCCCTCTCACCGCCTCGAGCGCCTCGCGGACCTCCGCGTAGGCCGCTTCGAGCTCCGTCACGAGCGCCTCTGCGCCCTCCACGCTCCCGCTGCGCCCCAGCCTCTCGACCGCCTCCGCGCGCGCCGTCAGCGCCCGCGCGCCGACGATTGCCGCGGTGGATTTGAGCGAGTGCCCCGCCCGCCGCAGCAGGTCGGGCTTCCCGGCGGACGCAGCTTCCTGCGCCTCCTTGATCAGTCCCGGCGTGCTCTCGTTGAAGCTGTCGATCAGCACCTGGAGCTTGTCCATGCCGCGCTTCCCCAGCGAGGCCTTGAGCTCCTGAAGCACCGGCAGGTCGAGCACCGGCAGGCTCATCGGTATCTCTTGCGGCGGCACGACGATTTCTGCCGTGGGCTCCGGGGCTTCTGTGGTTGGCGGCGTCTCGACTACTTCCGCCGTCGCCGCCGCGGTCTCCTCGAGAGGCGTCCGCAGTGCGCACCGTTTCAGTGCGGCGACCACCTCGGCCACGCGGATCGGCTTGTTGATGTAGTCGTTCATCCCCGCTTCCAGGCAAATCTCGCGATCCCCTTCCAGCGCGTTGGCGGTCATGGCGATGATGCGCGGCTGCGTTTCTGCCGGGAACTCCTGACGGATACGGCGTGCGGCCTCGAGCCCATCCATCTCGGGCATCTGCACGTCCATCAGCACTACGTCGTAAGGCTGGCGCTTGAGCGCTTCCAGCACCTCCACGCCGCTGCTGGCCAGATCGGCCCGGTACCCAAGCCTGTCCAGGATGAGCAGCGCCAGGTCCTGGTTGGAGACGTTGTCCTCGGCCAGGAGGATGTGCAGCGGGAGTTCTTTGCCCAACTGACCGTCAAGTTCAAGGGGGGCAGGGAAGGTGGGCTTGCGCTGCAGGATGCGGGGGCCGTTCTGAGACAGTGCAGCGGTCACCGCTTCGTACAGTTGGGCGGCCTTGATGGGTTTGTTCAACGTGGCCATGAAGAGGTCATCGGGGAGCTCCTCGACGGGGACGCCCAAGGTGGTCAGCAGGACCAGCGGCAGTGCGCCGAACCCGGGGAACTTATGTATGGCCCGGGCCAGCGTCAGGCCATCGATCTCGCCCACCTGGGCCTCGATGATAGCCAGGTCGAAATGCGGATCTTTGCGGAGGAGACCTAAGGCCTCTTCGCCGGTGGTTGCTATGACGGGCAGCATCCCCCAGGTTTCCGTCTGCAGTGTGAGCACCTTGCAAGTCGTCAGATTCGTGTCGACGATCAGCAGCCGCTTGCCGCGCAGGCGCGGCTGATCCTGGCGCAGGTGGGCGGGGACCAGCGTCGGTGCGGCCTGGGCGCGGACGGTGAAGTGAAACGTCGAGCCCTGGCCGATGGTGCTTTCTACCCACATGTTTCCGCCCAGCAGTTCGGCAAGCTGGCGGCTGATCGCCAATCCGAGCCCCGTCCCGCCGTAACGCCGCGTTGTGGAGCTCTCCGCCTGGCTGAAGGAGCGGAACAGCCGCCCAATGCGGTCAGGAGGGATGCCGATCCCCGTGTCCTTGACCGCGAAGTGCAGTTCGACCCACGTCTCGGACGTGGCCGTCTCGATGGGTTCCGCGTCGACCGTCACATGGATCTCGCCCTCCTCGGTGAACTTGACGGCGTTGCTCAATAGGTTGGTCAGGATCTGGCGCACGCGCGTCACGTCGCCGACCAGCGTCATAGGAATGCCTGGCTCGATGAGGGCGGCCAGATCGAGCCCTTTCTCCGCGGCTTGCGAGGCGACCAGATCCAGGGCGGACTCGATGCACTCGTGCAGGTCGAAGGGCTGCTTTTCGAGTTCCAACCTGCCCGCTTCGATCTTCGAGAGATCGAGGATATTGTTGATAAGGCCGAGGAGCGCGTCTCCACTGCCGCGGATCGCCTCCACGAATTCCCGCTGTTCCGCCGTCAAATCGGTGCTCCACAGCAGGCTGGTCATCCCCAGAACGGCGTTCAAGGGGGTGCGCAGTTCATGGCTCATGATGGCTAAGAACTCGGATTTGGCCTGATTGGCGTGTTCGGCGGCCAGGCGGGCTTGCTGCGCCTCATGGCTGGCTGTGTCCAGCTCGGCGGTGCGGTCGGCAACCTTTTTCTCCAATGTCTGGTTGGCTTCGGCTAACAGCGCATTGGCACGGGTCAGATCGGCGGCGTTCTGCAATTCGGCCCGAAGTGTTTGGGTCAGGAAGCGCTCGAAGAAGGCCAGGAAGACCGTCATCACGGTCAAGATCATGGCGGTGGAGACGATTTCCGTCACCCAGAGATCGAGGGGGAGCACCTCGACGCGCATGACGTTGGGCCACGGCCCCAGGACCTGCAGATCGACGAGCAGGCCAAAGGTAACGGTCATGAGAATGCTGATGAGGGCGGCGATCAACCCGGCGCGGGTGCTGATCAACACGATGGCCAAAATGGGCATAGCGATGACGAAGATGCGACCGGTGCCTTCTATGCCGCCCCGCGCAAAGGAGATGAGCCCGGAGGCATACCCCACCACTATCAGGAGGGTGCCGCGCAGCTGCGGGCCCATGGTTCTAAAGAGGGCCAGTCCTACCAGCAAAGCGTAGAAGGAGGTAAACCCCAGGACCGCGGGCCATTGTTCGGGGGTGCGGCTTGCTTCGATGATGAGGACGATGATGATCGGCAGCGAGAAGATGGCGGCCACGGTTAGCAGGGTGTTCAGGACGCGGCTGCGCCAGGCCTGCAGGGCGGCATCAAAAGCGGTATGCGTGTCGGACGGCGTGGACGCTTCCGGCCTGGATTCCGCCTCCAATTCGGTTTTGTTCATTAATGAACCTCCTCTACCGCAGGTGCGACGCACTTTCCGAAGTGCGTTGCACCTTATTTAAAGTCTTACGTGATCAGCGTCCTGGGCAGGTAATCGCTGCGATTCATGTAGGCCCAATCGATCCCATCCGCGTGGATATCCACGCGGGTCATGGCCGCGTTGTTCAGGATGAACCAGTTGTGGGTGCCATCATCCGGCAGTTTGAGCAGCACGCGGACCATGTTGTTGTAGAAGCCGCCGTGGCTGATGACGGCTACACGGTCGTCGGTGCCGCCGTGGCGCGCGATCAACGTCGTGAGGAAGCGCTCCACGCGGGCAGCGACCTGTTCCGGCTCCTCGAAGGGGCGGCTCCACCAGCCGTCCTCCCGCAGCGTCTCCGGCAGCACCAGTTCCGGATAGTGCGCCTGGAAGTAATCGCGGTCGTGGCCGGGCTGCCCGACCGGTTCGCCGGTCTCCGGGTCGTCCAGGTAGATGCCGCCCCACTCGTGGGCATCCTCCCAGGCGAGCAGCGGCAGGCGCGATGCGCGGGCGATGGGGACGCCGGTTTCCACGGCGCGGACCATCAAGCTGGTGTAGAGGTGGGTCAGGCCGAACCCCTCCGTGTTCTGGAAATCGAGCTCGATCTCTTCCAATGGGGAAGATACCCCGTTGGAGAGGAAGCGGGCAAGCTGATCCGCCTGCCTTCGCCCGATCTCTGTCAGGTGGGGGTCCTCACTGCGTCCCTCGCCGGACCCTGTCTGTTCCCACAGCAGGTTGTTCTCTGATTGCCCATGACGAATGAAGTAAAGTTGCATGCGTCCTCCGAATCACTGAATCACTGAGTCACTGAAACAGTGAGATTAAAGAACTTAGT
>JAVEWB010000285.1:0-3747 GCA_034004765.1 Anaerolineae bacterium | reverse complement strand
GATGGCTGGAAGCGGCAATTCAGTGCGGCCTGCCGCTATCGTCATTTTTGATTGTGGAGTGGCAGGAAAAATAAGCTAATAGCAGATTAACCTGACATCGGGTTGCACCCGATGCGCTGTCGCCCCCACCGTTCTACTTCCTGAACCTCCACCCGATCTCCTCCCGCAACTGATCCCGCGTGCAGGCCAGCGGGATGCTGTCGATGATCGGGCTCAGGAACCCCTGCACGATGAGCTGATCCGCCTCCTCCGGCGGGATCGCGCGTGCCTGCAAATAGAAGCGCTGCTCCTGGTCGATGCGCGAGACGGTCGCCCCGTGGCTGCAGCTCACGTCGTTCGCTAAGATCTCCAGACCCGGGATCGCGTGCGCCCGGGCGTTGTCCAGAAGCAGGTTGTTGTTCGCCTGGTAGCCCTGCGTCCCGTGCGCCTGCGGCTCGACCCGGATCATGCCGTAGAAAACGGTCCGCGCCTGATCGCGCAGCACGTTGCGAAAGAGCAGGTCGCTGAAGGTGTCCGGCGCCGCGTGGCGCTGGTAGGTGCTCTGGTCGATCTGCTGCTGTCCGGTAGGGAAGGTAAACCCCTGCATGACGGCGTGCGCCCCAGCGCCCGCCAGGTCGGTGCGCAGGAACTCTTTGGTGATCTGCCCGCCCAATCCGCCGTTGAGCCAGACCAGATGGGCATCCTGCGCCAGATGGACGTTTTGCGCGCTGACCGTGTAGCGCTGCTCGCCCCAGTGCTGCAGGCTGGCATAGCGCACCCAGGCCCCTTCCTCGGCGTAGATCTCGACGACCTCGGCGTTGAGCTGCGGCGTGCGCTCTTGGGAGCGCCGGTCATGCAGTAGCGTGACCCGGGCGCCCTTGCCCACGAAGACGAAGGTGTGATGCATCCCGGGCCCCCCCTCCTCGTCATAGCCCACCATGATCTGTAGGGGGAGGGAGATCTTGACCCCGTCGGGGATGTAGACGAAGGTTCCGCCGTGCCACAGCGCGCCGTGGAGCGCGGTAAACTTGTTGAAGTCCGACCGCGTATTGGCCCCCTGCATCCAGTGACGCTGGATCAGCTCGCCGTGCGTGTGGAGCGCGGTGTGCAGGTCGCTCAGCACGACGCCCTGCGCGGCTAACTTCGGATCGAGCAGCGCCTGGGCCACGACCGCGTTCCCATGCATGAGCACGCCCGAGGCCTGCGTCTCCGGCGTCAGCGGTGAGAGCCAGCAGGGCGGCAGGTTCTGGGGCAGCGCCGGAGGAGCGGCAAAGAGGGTCAGCTCCCGCAGATCCAACGGGTACTGCTCCAGCGGCAGGCGGCGCCATGCTTCTTCCTTGCGCGAGGGCCAGGGGAGCGCCTGGTACTGCTGCCAGGCCGCCCGCCGGGCGGCCCGCATCCACTGCGGCTCATCGTAGCGCTCGGAGAGGATCTCGATGGCGTTCCCGCTGCTCTCTAAGGTGAAGGTGCGTGTGATGGATGCCGTCATCCGACTGAGCCCTCCATCTGCAATTGAATCAGGCGGTTCAGCTCGACGGCGTATTCCATCGGCAGCTCCTTGACGAACGGCTCTAAGAAGCCGTTGATGATCATCGCGGTGGCCTGCTCCTGGTTCAACCCCCGGCTCATCAGGTAGAAGAGCTGCTCCTCGCTGACCTTGCTCACGGAGGCCTCGTGCTCGATCTGCACCGCGTCCTCGTTCACGTCGATGTAGGGATAGGTATCGGAACGCGAGGGCGGGTCCAGCAGCAGCGCGTCGCATTCCATCTTGGACTGCGCTTCCACCGCGCCCTCGACCACCTTGACCAGCCCGCGGAAGCCGGAGCGCCCGTTGCCCTTGCTGATCGATTTGGACTTGATGATGGAGGTGGTGTAGGGGGCCAGGTGCACGGCCTTGGCACCGGCGTCGTAGTGCTGCCCCTCGCCCGCGAAGGCGATGGAGAGGATCTCCCCGTGCGCCCGCGGTCCTTTGAGGATCACCGCCGGGTATTTCATTGTGATGCCGCTGCCTAAGTTGCCGTCCACCCATTCCATCGCGCCGTCCTCCTCCACGATGGCGCGCTGCGTCACCAGATTGTAGACGTTGCGCGACCAGTTCTGGATGGTGGTGTAGCGGGCGTGCGCGCCCTTTTTGACGAAGATCTCGATCACGCCGGTGTGCAGCACGGCGGTCGTATACTGCGGTGCGGTGCAGCCCTCGATGTAGTGGACGCTGCTGCCCTCTTCGGCGATGATCAGCGTGCGCTCGAACTGCCCCAGGCTCTGGGCGTTGATGCGGAAGTAGGCCTGCAGCGGGATCTCCACGTTCACGCCCTGCGGGACGTAGACAAAGCTGCCCCCCGACCAGAACGCGGTGTTGAGCGCCGCGAACTTGTTGTCACCAATGGGGACGGCCCGGCTAATGTACTGTTGCACCAACTCAGGGTACTCCCGCACGGCGGTATCCATGTCCACAAAAATGATCCCGTGGCTCTCCCACTCTTTCTTCAGCGAGCCGTAGACCGACTCGGAGTCCATCTGAGCCTCGACCCCGGCCAGGAACTTGCGCTCGGCTTCGGGGATGCCTAACTTCTCGAAGGTATCTTTGATCGCGTCGGGAACTTCTTCCCAGGTGCGCGCTTTGGCCTTGAGCGGCCGCATGTAGTAGTAGAATTCTTCGAAATCCAGGTGGCTGAGATCCGGCCCCCAGGTGGGGATCGGCATCCTGACGAAGGTCTCCAGCCCCTTCATGCGGAAGTCTAACATCCACTGGGGTTCGCCTTTGACCGCGGAAATCTCCCGCACGATGTCCTCGCCGATGCCGCGGCGGAACTTCTGGCCATAATCGATGTCGGTGGTGAAGTCGTACTGCGACTGATCTTTCACCGACCGCAGTTCATTATGGTCGGTTGCTATCGGTTGATTCTGGGCTTCTTTACTCACCGAACTCCTTTTGCACCCAATCGTAGCCCTCGGCTTCCAGCTTCTCTGCCAGTTCGGGGCCAGAGGAGAGGACCACCCGCCCGCCGTAGAAGATGTGGACGAACTGCGGCTTGATGTAGGTGAGCAGCCGCTGGTAGTGGGTGATGACCAGCAGCCCCATGCCGCGCTCTCCCTGGAGCCGGTTGACCCCTTCGGAGACGATGCGCAGCGCGTCGATGTCCAACCCGGAATCGGTCTCGTCTAAGACGGCGAACTGCGGCTGCAGGAGGGCCATCTGCAGGATCTCGGCACGCTTCTTCTCACCGCCGGAGAACCCCTCGTTGAGGTAGCGGCGGAGGAACGCCGGGTCCATCTTCAGTTTGTCCAGCTCGCCGTTGACCTCCTGGCGGAACTCCCGCGCGGGGATCAGATGGGCGTTCACGCGGCCCCCGCCAGATTGGCTGGCGGCCTCGCCGTACCCGCGCCTGGCGCTCACCGCCGAGTGCAGGAAAGAGTAGAGGGTGACGCCGGGGACAGAGATGGGATACTGCATGGCTAAGAAGAGCCCGCGGCGGGCGCGTTCATCGGGGGAAAGCGGGAGGAGGCTCTCACCGTTCAGCAGGACGTCGCCGCCGATTACCTGGTATTTAGGGTGTCCCATTAGCGTGTAGGAGAGGGTGCTCTTGCCGGAGCCGTTGGGCCCCATCAATGCGTGGATCTCCCCTGCTTTGACGGTCAATGTGACCCCCTTGAGGATCTCCTTGCCCTCGACCTGTGCGTGCAAATCCCGAATCTCTAACACCTGCTGCATAAAGGGCTCCTTCCACTTATCACGCTGGGCGAAATCAAAACTCCCCCGCGATTATA
>JAVEWB010000284.1:0-3748 GCA_034004765.1 Anaerolineae bacterium | reverse complement strand
CCCTGGTGCTGCGGCAGTACGAAGTGCTGGATCAACGCTTGCAGGCGGAGGGATTGGGCGTGAAGATGGTCTGTGCGCGGGGTCCTTTGACGGTGGCTTCCTGGTTGATTGGGATGACGCCGCTGCTGATGGGCTTTGCCACGGAGCCGGAGGTGGTCTCTCGCATTCTGGAAACCGTTACGACCACGATTATCCGCTGGCTGCAAGCGCAGTTGGAGGTGATCCGTCAGCCGGAAGGCATCATGGTGCTGGATGACATCGTGGGCATGGTCTCCAAGCGGCATTATCAGGCGCTGGTTCACCCACATCTTAAGCGGATTTTCGATGCCTTCGATGGCCTGATTCGTGTCTACCACAATGATACCCCCTGCATGCACCTGGTGGAGAGCCTGGCGGAGGCAAACTTTGATGTCTTCAACTTCAGCCACAAGATGGATCTGGCTGAGGTCAAGGGCAAGATGGGCCACCGTGTGGCATTGATGGGCAATGTGCCACCGCTGGATATCGGCGTGCGTGGGACGCCCGAAGAGGTGACCCAGTGGGCGCAGACGTGCCTGGAGAAAGGCGCGGCCGGTGGCGGGATGATTCTGTCATTTGGCGGCGGTGTTTCGCCGGGCACCCCTGTCGAGAATATCGATGCGCTGCTGGCTGCCGCGCGCGATTGGAATAAGAGCTGAGTCTCTGAAAAATCGGCAGGCAGCCCGCTGCCGATTTTTTCAAACCTTACACGAAAAAGGAGTTCGATGGCACTATCCGCATGGCATCTGGACCCAGATCGCTTTTTCGATGCAGAGCCGACACAACGACGGGTGGCGCGGGAGTTATATGCGCAGGTCGCTGACCTCCCGATCGTCAGCCCGCATGGGCACGTGGACCCGCGCCTCTTTGTCGATGAGCAGGCTTCTTTTGGCACCCCCACGGAGATGTTGATCATCCCGGATCATTACGTCTTCCGGATGCTCTACTCTCAGGGGATTCCGCTGGAGTCATTAGGCGTGCCGCGCGTCGATGGTGGACCGGTGGAGCAGGATCACCGCAAGATCTGGCAGGCTTTTGCCGAGAATTTTCATCTGTTCCGGGGTACACCCAGCGGCATCTGGCTGAGCCATGAGCTGCATGAGGTCTTCGGTGTGACGCAGAAGCTCACCGGGCAGACGGCGCAGGCGGTCTATGATACCATTGCGGAGAAACTGTCCCAACCGGAGTTCCGCCCCCGTGCGCTGTTCGAGCGGTTCGCCATCGAGGTGCTGTGCTCGACCGATGCGGCGACCGATACGCTTCAATACCATCAGGCGATCCGTGATTCGGGCTGGAAGGCGCAGATCCGTCCCACGTTCCGCCCCGATGCGCTGGTGAACCTGCTGATGCCCGGCTGGCGTGAGGCAATCGAAACACTCGGTCGCGTCAGCGCCATCGAAGTCCGCTCGTATGCCACTTTTATTCAGGCGCTGGAGCAGCGGCGCGCGTTCTTCAAACAGATGGGTGCTAAGGCCACGGATCACGCGGCTATTTCGGCGTACACGGCGGAGCTTTCGCCTGCGGAGGCGGAGGCCATCTTCCAGCGGGCGCTGCGCGGCGAGACCTCTCCTGAGGATGCGGAGGCTTTCACGGCGCACATGATCATGGAGAGCGCGCGCATGAGCATCGAGGATGGTCTGGTTATGCAGTTTCACGTGGGATCGGTGCGCAACCATAATCCCCAGGTGTTCGAGCGTTTCGGGCTGGATAAGGGGTGTGATATGCCGGAGCGTTCCGAGTTTACCCACAATTTGCGTCCCTTGTTGAATAAGTACGGCAATGACCCGCGATTGACCTTCATCGTCTTCACGCTGGACGAGTCCACCTACAGCCGCGAACTGGCCCCACTGGCGGGGCACTACCCGGCCATGCGCCTGGGCCCGCCGTGGTGGTTCCACGACAGTTTGAATGGAATGCAGCGTTACTTCGAGCAGGTGATGGAGACGGCAGGACTGTACAACACCGTTGGGTTCAACGATGATACCCGCGCCTTCCCCTCGATCCCTGCCCGGCATGATGTGTGGCGCCGTGCAAGTGCGAACTGGGTCGCCGGCCTGGTCGTGCGGCACAGTGTGGATCTGGACGATGCCGGCGAAATGATGCAGGATCTGGCGTACCGGCTGGCCAGACGCGCGTACCGATTGGCTGAAGCATGAGGCCGGTCGTCTTTTATGGCATTTGAGGAAGGGGAACCTACACATGAAAGTTGATTCACTGCCTGGGCTGGAGATTTATCCGCACTCGGTGACCGAGGCGGATGGCATAACTTATTTCCTGGCACGGGGCCCCGAGGGGAAGGTGCTGGGAGTCGCCGGGACGTCGCGCGGGTTTACCGGAACCTCACGTGCAGGCGTCCTGATTTGCCCGCTCACGTCGGAAAATGCGGCGGTGCTGCGGGAGCGGCTGCCCTGGCTGAAGCCTCAACCGCTGGGGCTGAGCCTTTCGGCGGGGTGCGGGGATCGATTGGGATTGGCGACGCCCGGCCATATCCGCGCGCTCCGTGCGGTGGGGGGGATCGCGCCCGTGCTGGCCCAGCAGTCCATCCGTGAGAACGCGCGGACGGGGCGCACGCCGCAGCAGGTGCTGGACGATGCGGCCTGGGGCGTTTTTCAGGAGGGGTGGCGGGAACCGTGGGGGGCGGACGCGGACCATCTGAAGCGTGTGGAGGATGTGGAGCTGTGTGTTGCGGCGGGGTATACCTTCTACACGCTGGACCCGGGCGACCACGTCGATAATGCCGCCCACACGGACGCGCTGGCGGTGCTCCGGGACAAGCTGGCACTGCTCCCCTGGGACCGGCTCGAGGACACGCCTGCGGACCTGCAAGCACGTTATCTGGGGCGCGAGTTCACCGCCGGCTCCATGTCGCTGAGCTTTGACGAGGAGACGCTGCTCAGAGCTGCGTGCAAGTATGGGAATGCACTGGCGCACGTCGCGCTGCTCTCTCGTCGTTTGCAGCAGCTTATGGAGGGGCGTGCATTCGACCTGGAGGTCTCGGTGGATGAGACCGAGACGCCGACCTCGGCCGAGGAGCACTTCTACATCAGCGGCGAACTGCAGCGGCTGGGGGTGCATTGGGTCAGCCTGGCCCCGCGCTTTGTGGGCCGCTTCGAGAAAGGCGTCGATTATATCGGCGACCTGGCCGCTTTCGAGACGGAGGTGCGCCGCCATGTCGATGTGATGCGCCATTTCGGCGGTTACAAGCTCAGCCTGCATTCCGGCTCCGACAAGTTCAGTATCTACCCCATCGTCGCCCGTTACGCCGGCGATCTGGTGCATCTGAAAACGGCGGGCACCAGCTACCTCGAAGGGCTGCGCGCGGTGGCGGGTGTTGCGCCGGTGCTCTTCCGCAAGATCCTGGCGCTGGCCTTCGACCGCTATCCGGTGGAGAGGGCCTCTTATCATGTCTCGGCGGACCCTGAGAGCGCACCGTCGCCCGAGAGGTTGGAAGATGTAGAGCTGCCTGTACTGCTGGATCAGTTCGACATTCGCCAGATGCTCCACGTGACCTACGGATCGGCTTTGGAGCACTATGGGGAGGATCTGATGCGGGTGTTGGATAGGAATGAGGAAGCCTACTACGCAGCCCTGGAGGCGCATTTCACACGCCATTTTGCACCGTTCCGGCAGCCTGGAGCGTAGTCCGAATATCGTAGAGGAAGGGTGAGTTCTATGAATCTGGAAGAATTGATGAAGATGTATGATTTTTCCGGCAAGACGGCGGTGATCC
>JAVEWB010000283.1:1929-3755 GCA_034004765.1 Anaerolineae bacterium | reverse complement strand
CCTGGTGGGGGAAGTGGGCCTTTCCGGAGAGGTGCGCTCTGTGGGGCAGCTCGAGGATCGGGTCAAGGAGGCCGCGCGGCTGGGGTTCGGCAAGGTGATGGTCCCTCGCAGCCTGGCCCGCCAGAAGCCGCGCTGGCCCGAAGGCGTCGAGGTCATCCCGGTGCGCTCGGTGCGCGAGGCCATCGATATGGCGTTGGCGTAAGAGCGTGGTAAGATACATGCTGTCGTTTAGGCCCTCAAGGGCTTCATAGACTTTTAGGGTCTTACCGGAACACGAAGGAAGGGTGTATGGCGAAGAAGAATCCGACTCCGCAGAAGAAGCCATCGCGGTCGCGCAGCAAGAAGCAGTCGACGTCTGTGGTGCTGCCGCAGCTCACCCCGGATCAGAAATTGGATCTGATCGGGGGCGGGCTGGTTTTCGCCGCGATTCTGACCATCCTGAGCCTCGTCTCGGCGCAGCAGGGGCTGCTGACCGAACTCTGGATCTCGGGGCTGGCCTCGGTTTTCGGCTGGGGGATGTACGGTGTGCCGCTCTTCCTCGGGGCGGTGGGATCCTGGCTGATCCTGCGGCGGTTTGGTGATCGTATCCCCTGGCCACAGCCGGAGCAGGTGGCCGGCGTGCTGCTGGGTTTCTTCGTCGGGCTTGTCACGCTGCACTGGATTGCCGACCGCCTGATCTGGCCCGAAGTGGGGCTCTATGCGCTGGTGGACCTGGGATATGGGGGCGGCTACATCGGCGCGGCGCTGCTGGACCTGGCGCTCAAGACGCTGGGGACGGCGGGGGCCGTGGTGCTGTTGATCATGGGGTGGCTGCTTGCCATTACTTTCACCGCCGGTGTTTCTCCTGCCGAAGCCCTGCAGTGGCTTCTCACCCGCCGCCGCGCTCCTGCGCAGCCGGTACAGCCTCTTTTGGACGGTTTCTCGGAGCCGCTGCCCGTCCCGGCGTCAAAACCGGCGCCGGTTGTTTTGGGCCAGCCGGTGCGTGAGCCGAAACGTCGCAGCGAGACCGGTGCGGTCAAAGAAGCCCCCGCCCCTAAGGGCGCTGAGGAGCACATCGATCTGGGTATTCAACCTTTGCCGTCCGGATCGCAGTGGAAGCTCCCCGGGCTTACCGACGTTTTGGAAGTGGGCACCGAGCAGGATCAAAACGACGATTTCATCCGCAAGCAAATCCGCATCATCGAGGAGACGCTGGCCAGTCTGGGCGCTCCCGCGATGGTGCAGGAGAAGAACGTCGGGCCGGTGGTGGTGCAGTTCGGTGTGGAGCCGCAGTTCATTACCATGCGCAGCGGAAAGCAGACCAAGGTGAAGGTCAGCAAAATCGCCTCGCTGGCCGACGATCTGGCGCTGGCGCTGGAGGCCAGAAGTATCCGCATCGAAGCCCCGATCCCCGGTAAAGGATTGGTCGGTATCGAGGTGCCCAATATGGAGCCCACGGTCGTGGCGCTGCGGGATGTCATGGAAGCCCAGGCCTTTGCTAAAATCAAGGGCACGATCCGCGTCGGACTGGGACAGGATGTGTCAGGCCAGGCCGTGGCGGCCGACTTGCGCGCCATGCCGCACCTGCTGATCGCGGGCACGACCGGTTCGGGAAAGTCCGTGTGCGTCAATGCGCTCATTGCGGCACTGCTGCTGCAGAACTCACCCGACACACTGCGGATGCTCCTGGTGGACCCCAAACGGGTCGAACTGACGCAGTACAACGGCATCCCGCACCTGCTCGCGCCGGTGATCGTCGACGTCGATCAGGTCGTGTCGGCCCTGCGCTGGGTGATGCGTGAGATGGATAACCGGTACCGCCGTTTTGCGAAGGTGGGCGCGCGTGA
>JAVEWB010000283.1:0-1829 GCA_034004765.1 Anaerolineae bacterium | reverse complement strand
CGGACAGGAGTTCGAGGATCCCCTGCTGCCCTCGGCGGTGGAGATCCTGCTGGCGGAAGATCGCGCTTCGATCTCCCTTCTGCAGCGGCGGATGCGCATCGGCTACACGCGCTCGGCGCGGCTGGTCGACCTGTTGAGCGAGATGGGGATTATTGCCGAGGACGCGGACAAAGGGCAGTTCCGCGGGGTGAATCGCCCGGTCGCGGAGGCTTTCCTGCGCTCGGTGACGGCGAAGCCGGAAGAGGAAGAAGAGGCCTGAGCCGCCGAAAAACGTGATTCGTGAAACGTGATCCGTGGGTGGCTGTTCTATGGGGGGATCAATGATTTACCATCTGTATCGTGATGCTTTTTCAGAGGTCTGTACCTACCGCTACCGCATGACGGACGAGGGGGATGCCCTTTTGCTTCAGGCGTTGTGGCCGTCCATGGGGCCGGCAGCTCAGCCGGAGCAGATCTTCTTCGAGTCGGTGGAGGGGGAGCGCATGGCCTTGTTGAATTGGGAGGAGCGCGGATGGTGGCTGGGGGATCGCTTCCACCTTTTCCTGACTGGACAGGAGGCGGCGCTGGCCATGATTCAGGAACACTGGCACATTGTGGATCGCCTGCTGCTGCACCTGCCCCGCTATCGGGTCGATTTGATGGATGGGAACGCGCTTGAGGTGCGGGGGAACCGGTATGGCGAGTCGCTCTATGAGATCTTTGCACTGCCTGCTGTGGGATCGAACGCGACCGGCGCGGATGGCATCAGGCTGGGTGAAATCACTCATCCTGCTTCGGGGCCGACCTACGTCCTGCGCACGGAATCCCCTCTGCTGGTCAATGTGCCGCTGCTCTTGCTGGCACTGAGCGTGGTGGTCGATCTGTGGGGGCTTAAACGGGAATAGGGTATGGTCAAGACATTATTCAAGCGTCCATTTGCGTTCTGGCAGCTTTGCCTGTTTTTCTTCGTGGGGGCAAGTACCCTCTCTTTGCTCTCTGTCCTTTTCTCCCCGCCGGTGACCGCTGAAGCGTTCTCCAACGCGCTGTACATGGCGGCGATCCTGCTCGGTGCTGCAACCGTTTTCCCGTCCTTTTTCGATGTGTGGGACAGTACTGCGGCGCTGACGCGCGCGAAGACGCAGGATGAATTAGGCCAGTCCGTGATTCACCAGCGGCAGGTGCGCGATCGCGGCATGACCGTGACCTTTGCGCTGGCGGCTGCGGCGCTGCTCCTTGCCGGCATCGCTTATCTGATTTCTGCGTAATCTCTGCGGCTGGGAGGAAGCCTTTATGTCCGAATTGCTGCCTGAAATTCCTTTTGCCGAAATCCGGGGCTGGATGTTCGACCTGGACGGCACATTGATGGATACCGATGACCAGTCGGTGGAAATGCTAACCCATCGACTGCGTTTTTTGGGAGAGGCCCGTGCGCGGCGGATGGCCCGCCATGCGGTAATGTTCGGCGAAACTCCGATGAACAGCGTGTACACGGTCATGGACATGCTGGGCATCGATCCGCTGGCCGTGGCGGTGCAGCAGCTGCTGCGGGGAAGCGCACCCTATGATTTTCGACTCATGAAGGGGGTGCGTCCCTTGATCGAGACCCTCGCCGCGCGTGTTCCCCTGGCGGTAGTCACCACGCGCTCGGCAGCGGCGGCCCAGGCTTTCCTCACACAGCACGCGCTGGGGGAGCTCTTCCGGGTCGTGGTGACCTGCGAGAGCACGCGCCGTGTGAAGCCGCATCCGGAGCCGGTGCGTTTTGCCGCTGCGGCGCTGGATCTGCCCCCGGAGGCCTGCGTCATGGTGGGGGATACCACCGTGGATGTGCTCTCGGCCCGGCGGGCCGGTGC
>JAVEWB010000282.1:0-3765 GCA_034004765.1 Anaerolineae bacterium | reverse complement strand
GGTTCAAGATTATCCGGAGGCACTCCTGGGACAAAGCTGCCTGGCAGCGGTCGAGCGCCAAATCGCTTACGGGCACCAACGAGGAGTCCCCTGGGGAATCTCGGAATCCGCTTATTATCACTTCGATGCAGCTATGAATTATCAATACAGAGCGTTTGGCGCGCCCGGTCTGGGACTCAAACGCGGATTGAGCGAAGACCTGGTGGTAGCGCCTTACGCGTCGCTCCTGGCTCTGTCGATTGCTCCGCAAGCCACGCTTCAAAACTGCACGGCGCTGATTCATGAGACGCTGTTAGGGCGCTATGGGTTCTACGAGGCAGCAGATTACACGCGGACGCGGCTGCCCGTCGGGCAGCACAAGGCAGTGGTCAAATCCTATTATGTCCATCACCAGGGGATGATCATGCTTTCACTCGCGAACTACCTCGAAGGCAACCTTATGGTGAAACGGTTTCACTCCGATCCCTACATCCAGAGCACGGATCTCCTGCTGCAGGAACAGGCCCCGGAGCGCATCCCCATCGAGCAGGCCCCGGCGGAGGAAGTCAGCACCCGCCGCCCGGAGAGCCTCATGATCAGCTTTGGCTCCTGGAAAGCAAAAACGGACAGCCCCTATCCGCAGGTCCACACCCTTTCCAACGGTCGTTACGGCCTCCTCATCACCCATTCCGGAAGCGGATATAGCTGGTGGAAATCCCTGGCACTCACCCGTTGGTATGCGGACACGACGCTGGATTCCTGGGGCCACTGGATCTACATCGCGGACCCAGAAAACGGGGGCTTATGGTCTGCCGGGTTACAACCCACAGGCACGGTACCCGACACCTGCGAAAGCATCTTCTCGCCCTATCAGGCAGAGTTCCGTCGTCGGGATCACGACATCTCGACTCATATGCTCGTCACCCTCTCGCCCGATGAGGATGTCGAAATTCGACAGATCACCTTGACCAATCACGCCTCCGTTCCCCGCACGCTACGGGTCACCAGCTACGGGGAGGTCGTGCTCGCCCCGCTGCTCAGCGACCAACGGCATCCCGCCTTCAGCAAGCTTTTCATCGAAAGCGTCTATCTTCCGGCCCTTAACGGACTGCTCTTCCGCCGGCGTTCACGTTCGCCGGAAGAACGCTCACCTTACCTTATGCACGCATTGGTTGTGGAAGACGACTGCACCCCCACAGGACTCTATGAAAGCAATCGTGGCCGCTTCCTGGGCCGGGGAAGGACAGCACGCTACCCCGTGGCACCCGGAAATGGCCCCTGGCTTTCGGGCACCACAGGCGCCACCCTCGACCCCATCATGGCGCTGGGACAGGACATTACACTGGAGCCGCACACCTCCACGCGCCTGGCTTTCCTGACCTGTGTCGCCGAATCGCGCAAAGGTGTGACGGACCTGACCCAAAGGTACGGATCCTGGGCCATCCTTGAGCAAACCTTCCAGCGTGCCCATGACCTCCGAGAAGTTGAACTGCACCAATTGAATTTTGGCCCGGAGGATCTCGAACCCGCCCAGAAACTCCTCTCAGCTCTGCTGTACCCCAATGCCGCACTGCGGGCCGCGCCGGCCACCCTCGCCGCCAATATCAAAGGACAATCGGGGCTGTGGCCCTTTGGTATCTCAGGTGATCATCCTATTCTGCTGGTTGAAATCACGGGGGCGGAACAACTCTCGCTACTGCAGAACGTGCTGCGCGCTCATGCCTTCTGGCGGCCCCAACAGATCAAGATCGATCTGGTCATTCTGAACGAAAAGGAGAGCAGCTACAATCAGGAATTGCAAGGAGCGCTCTATCGGCTGCTTGTGCAGATAAAAGCCGATAGCTGGATCAATCAACGCGGGGGAGTCTTCCTGCTGCGTGCCGACCAAATGCGCCGCGAGGAGCGGGAGTTGTTGGAAACAGTTGCGCGCGTGATCCTCCACGGTGACCGGGGAACACTGGCAGAGCAGATCGCTGTCTTAGAGGCACAACCGGTCCGCCTGCCCATCTTCACTCCCATCCTGGCACCTGAAACTGCGCCAGAGCCCTCTTCGACGCAGCATCCCCCAGAGCTGCTCTTCGATAACGGCCTGGGAGGCTTCAGTGCCGACGGGCGGGAGTACTGGATCACGCTTGCATCACAGCAATGGACTCCTGCACCCTGGATCAATGTCATTGCCAACCCCACCTTCGGCTTTTTAGTTTCTGAAGCTGGTGGGGGCTATACCTGGGCCGAAAACAGCGGCGAGAACCGGCTGACCCCCTGGAACAACGATCCTGTCTCCGACTCTCCGGGCGAAGCCTGCTACCTGCGGGATGAGGAGACCGGCGAAGTCTGGTCCCCCACCCCCTTGCCATCCGGAGATGCCGCACCCTACCGGGTGCAGCACGGCGCAGGTTACACCCTCTTCAACCATACCAGCCACGGACTCAAACAACACCTGCGGCTTTTTGCCGCTATGGATGCTCCGATCAAATTCATCGAAGTGACGCTGGAGAACACACTGCAGCGCCCACGGCGCATCACCGCCACCTATTATGCGGAATGGGTCCTGGGACCGGACCGCCAGATCAATCAACTGACGTTGGTTCCGGAGTTCGACCCAACCACCGGGGCGATGTTGGCACGGAACCCGTATAACACCGAATTTGGCGAGCGGGTAGCATTTCTGGCAGCCAACCAATCGATCCACGGCTTCACCTGCGATCGAGCGGAGTTCTTGGGAGAGAGAGGAAATCTGCGCAGTCCCGCTGCCCTGAACCGCATCGGGTTGAGCAGCACCTTCAAGCCGGGGCTGGATCCCTGCGCCGTGCTCCAGATTCACATCAACTTGAACCCCGGAGAGCAAAAGACCTTCCATTTCTTGCTGGGCGAGGGAGCAACCCGTGAGGAAAGTCAGCACTTGATCCGACAGTACAGCCAAAGCGAGGCAGTCGCCCATGCCTGGAAACAGACCCAGGCCTTCTGGGAGTCTTTGTTGAATACACTCACCGTCAAGACGCCTGACAGCCGTATGGATTTACTACTGAACCGCTGGCTTCTATATCAGACGCTCTCGTGTCGCATCTGGGGACGCTCCGCGCTCTATCAATCCAGCGGGGCATTTGGCTATCGCGATCAACTGCAAGATGTTCTGGCCTTGATGTACGCCAGGCCCGACCTCATCCGCGAACACATCCTGCGTGCCGCCCGTTATCAGTTCGTGGAAGGCGACGTGCTCCACTGGTGGCATCCCCCCTCAGGGCGTGGGGTGCGCACCCGCTACACCGACGATCTGCTGTGGCTTCCCTATGTCACCGCAGCCTATGTCCAGGCAACCGATGACATAGCTCTCCTGCAAGAAGTCGTGCCCTTTCTGCAGGGGCCACGCCTGGGAGACGAAGAGGCAGAGCGATATGATCTCTACGCACCGGCAGCGGAGACGGCCCCGCTATGGGAACACTGCCGACGGGCGCTGAAACAGGGAACAACTGCCGGGTCGCACGGACTTCCCCTCATGGGATCGGGGGACTGGAACGACGGGATGAACCGTGTCGGCATCAAAGGGGAAGGTGAGAGCGTCTGGCTGGGATAGTTCCTCTATGATACGCTCACCCGCGCGGCGTGGGTCTGTGACCACATCAGTGATGGAGAACAGGCGGCACACTATCGGGAGCAGGCAAAGAAGTTACAGGATGCTCTGGAAAACAACGCCTGGGACGGCGACTGGTATCTGCGTGCCTACTACGACGATGGAACCCCGCTGGGATCAGCGGAAGGTGAGGAATGTCAAATCGATGCCATTGC
>JAVEWB010000281.1:0-3767 GCA_034004765.1 Anaerolineae bacterium | reverse complement strand
ATCTGGGCACCCCGCCGAGGGAACGCCAGGCAAAGTTCAAATGCCGGAAGAATCCACACACCGCACGACGCGGACAATCGCCGAGCAGGTCGGCTACGCGCTGCCGGACGAGCCGCAGGCGGCCGCGCCCAAGCCGGCGACGGAAAAGCCGGAGGAGGTCCCACCGGAGGAGATTGCCGCCTGGTTAGAGGTCTTCCACGACCAGCCAAGCACGGTCCCACCGCCGCCCAAGCCCAAGACGCGCACCCGACCGGGACAGCCCCGTCCGCTCACCGTAGACAAAGGCACCCAAGGGGGGCTCTCCGAAGAGGACGTCGCTGCCTGGCTGGAGGTTTTCCCGGAGACGCCGGAGGCAGAGGCCGCGGCCCCACAGGCCAAAGGGAAATCCATGCACCGCAGTTCCAAGCTGCAGAAGCGCAAAGAGCAGCAGACCTACCACGAGGATACCAGTGAGCTATCCCCCGAAGATCGCGAGGAGTGGCAGCGGATCTTCGGGAAGGAACCGTGAGGCACAGCAGCAGGGGAATTTAACGCAGAGGTGGATAGGGAAGGGAGACCACTCGAAAACCGACATCGACACCGAAGTTGAACGGGAGGCCCCCGTAGCGGCAAGCACAACGCGCGCAGGCCAGATCGTAGAGGAAGGATCCACCGCGCATAACCCGGAGGATATCAGATCCCGCTTCCAGATTCTCCCTACCATCCGCAGAATCATACGGATACTTAAAGTTGGGCTTGTCCCGCTCCTTCCCCCACAAGCTCCCCGTCCATTCGAAAACATTCCCCGCCATGTCCAAACAGCCATAGGGACTGGCGCCCTTCGGGAACATCCCCACCGACGTCGTGCCGTCCAGCACCCACTCGGACGTGTTGCACCTCGCAGCGTCCCACTCATTCCCCCAGGGGTAGATCCGCCCATCCGTGCCGCGCGCCGCCTTCTCCCACTCCGCCTCGGTCGGCAGTCTCACGACCTCCTCCGCCCCAATCTTCCCTTCCTCCCGCCAGACCTGCGTCAGCCAGGCACAGTAGGCCTGTGCATCGTACCAGGAGATGCCCCCCGCCGGATGGCTCGCCCGCTCTGGGCGTATCTCGCCCCACCACCACTCGCGTCCCGTGGCCTCCACGAAGTGCCAATACTGCGCGTTGGTCACCGGATATTTGCCAATTTTGAAAGCAGATAGCACCACCTCGTGCTGCGGTTTCTCTCGATCCTGAGCTATCTCGTCTCTATCGCTGCTGCCCATCAAGAACGGCCCGGCCGGGACCCCGACCAGCGTATCCAAGTCGCGGTCGTCTCCCAACACCGCCAGTGCCTCCCCCGCCAGCGCGCGATCCACCGGCGGCAGCCAGCCACGCTCCATTATCGCCTTCATCCAGCGTTGTACCCGCTGCAGCTTAGGCGCATCCCACTCGGCCACCTGTGCCAAGTGCGGCACCACGTTCTCCAGCAGCACCTGCGCTGCCAGCAGCGCGCCCCAGCAGTCCGCTTCGACGGCCCTCGTCTGCGGCGGCTCGCGATAGCAGAGCGCCTCCGCCAGGTTCCACACGGCCGAGGCCGTGCCCCGTGCTGCCTTGGCGCCCGCCAGCAGCGTCGCCTCGCGCCAGCGCTGCGGATCCCCCCGCAGCAGCTCAACCAACGCGCTGGGGAAAGCATGATCGGTCAGATGACAGGCCGCCAGATACTCCTGAAAGGTCCGGTGCGGGAAGGCATAGACGCCTTCCCCTCGCGCCACCAGCAGCCCGGCCCGATCGCAAAGATAGCCCATCAGCTCCAGTGGATTCGCCTTCGCCTGAGGATTGGCCGCCACGGCCAGCAGCGCGCCCACCAGCCGCTCCTGCGGGATGTCCGCCGTGCCCTCCAACGTCCCCTGATCGCGGTGCGCCTCGAAGGCCAGCCGGTCGAGTTCGACGCGCACGACCTCCTGGCCCACTTTGAGCCACTCCGCCAGCGCGGGCTGCTCCATCAACGGCTTGCCACTGCTATCGCGTTCAATCTTGCACCTCTCCCACTGCTCGAGCAGCAGGTCCACTGCATCTGCATAGAGCTCCTCGCGCTTCTCCGGCAGGCTCCCACCGCGCCAGGCGTGCAGCGAGGCCATCCACGTCAGCAGCAGGGGACGCTCCGCCAGTTCGGTCAGCCGCGGGCTGCGCTCCAGAGCCTCTTTCAATCGCTGCGCCTTCCCCTGCACATCCTGCGGTGTCATCCCCCGCAGGCTCCCCACGTGCGCGTACCAGCGATCGACGAAGGCCGTGATCTGCACCGGTGAAAAGGGTGCCAGGACGACCTCGGCGAAATCGTGCAGCTTCCAGTCCTGTCGCTGGTAGGCGTAGGTCCGGCTGGTCACTAGGAAGCGGCAGGCGGGGAAATCCCGCACAAAGCCCTCGATGGCCGCCTTCACCTGCTCACGACAGTGGTGCGCGTCGGGCACCTCGTCCAGTCCATCCAACAAGATCAGCCCGCCCTGCTCCAACAGGTACTGTTTCAAGTGAGGCGCGTACTCTTTGAGCGATTCCCCCAACTCAGCCGCGATGAAGGTCCATAGCGCACCCCCATCCACGGGTATCCGCGTCTCCGGCAGCCCCCGCGCGACGAAATCCCGCAGCACCACCCGCACCGGCAGCAGCGCGCCATGATCCCAGGGTTGCGGGCGCGGCTTTGCCTCCCGACCGGACCGCGGCTCAGGAAGGGGAGTCGTCAGCGCGGCCAGGTTTGCCTGCGCGTCTCCCAGGTGCTGGCCTGCCAGGCAGAGCGCGACGAAGTTCACAAAGGTGGATTTGCCGCTTCCCGGCTCGCCCAGCAGCACCAAGTACTTCTCGCGGTTCAGGGTTTCCAGAGCAGATAGCGGAGGTACTTTAGGAAGGCCTCCACGTGGGATTCCTCGTTGCGGTAAGCCACCCTTAGGGATTCCCGCGTAGACCTCATCTGTTTCCGCATGCCGGGTCAGCAGCGCCGTGTAGACCGCCGCCAGCGGCACGTCGCTGCTGCACTTCTCCTGCACGGCCTGTGGATCGACACCGCCCAAGGGAAGGCGCTGGGTCTGCCCCATCAGGCGGCTCAGGTAAGACCGGCAAAGCGCCTCCGGATCGGTGCCGGGATCGCCGTTGATGTAATCGCCCGCCACGTTGATCTGCTGTCCCACCTGCTGACTGCGTTGGTCGAAGGCAGAGCCAGAAGTGGAGACATCGTGCTCCTGCACACCGGGAGCGGTAGCTGCGCCGCTTTTGTTCACACGGCTGCCGGAGCCGTCTCCCAGCACATTGCCATCACCTTGGATGGCAATATTGGTCTGCTCCCCCACGACCTGTCCCACCTGCAGCACAGCCGCATCAGGGGCCAGCCCCAGCGTCTCGAGCACCTCCCGATACTGGGCTTCCGTAATCACCCCCTGGGCTACCTGTTGTTTGAGCTGCTCAACGAGCCCCTGGAGTCCCTCACCCTTCCCCGCTTCGGCCATCTCCACCTCCAGCCCCTGACGTTTGACGCATGACGTAGGGCAGCCCACGTTTCACGGATCACGACCCCAAAAGCTTTCTCTAAATTCTTTCGATCAGCTCCGCCGTCGTCCTCAGCACCAGGTGCGCGCCCGCACGATGCAGTTCGTCCTCCTCGCCGAAGCCGCAGAGCACCCCCACCGCCCAGGCACCGGCCCGCCGGGCCGAGAGCACATCCACGGTGGTATCCCCCACCATGACGCAGGCCTCCGGGGGCAGATCCAGCGCCGCAGCGGCAAAACGCACCGGCTCCGGATGCGGCTTCACACGGCGCG
>JAVEWB010000280.1:0-3767 GCA_034004765.1 Anaerolineae bacterium | reverse complement strand
TAGGACAATCCGCCGGATTGTCCATGCCGAGCTGGCGCTCGGCGTTCCCAGGAGGCTAAACGACTATCCCCATCATGGTACTAATAGCCTATTGTCCCCTGGCTGGAGACCTGATATAATATATTTAAGTATATGATATTTAATATATTAAAAATATGTTTTATTATAACCGGGGAGGATCTGTAATGTTGGACTGGATAAATCTCCCGGGGCTGAAGGCAAGACTCCTTTCCTCTATAATGTTGGTGATCTTGGTAACTTCGCTGCTTGCTTCTTCTCCCGTTTCGCGTGTAGCTGCCCAGCGTGGCGCTTTTCAGCAGGGCATGTCTTTCGCTGCCTGGTGGTCGGGACAGTACACCGACCCCGGCGCAGACCTCTCTTTGGAGGCCCTCGCGGATACCGGGACGACCTGGATCAGCTTGATCGTCACCGGGTACCAGGACACGCCCACCTCCACGACGATCGACCGGACGAGCGCTTCCACGCCCACGGATGCGGAACTCATCCACGTGATCACCCTGGCTCACAGCCTGGGGTTGAAGGTCATGCTCAAGCCGCACCTGGACCTGCGCAATGAGCAGGAGAACGATTGGTGGCGCGGGGACATCGGGCCAACTTTCACGAGCGAGCCCCAGTGGGCGGCCTGGTTCGCCTCTTATCGGGGCTTCATCGAGCACTACGCGCGCCTGGCCGAGACCTACGGTGCGGACCAGTTCTGCGTGGGCACGGAGCTGTTGGGAACGACGCATCGGGCGGCAGATTGGCGGTCGGTCGTCGCGGGTGTGCGCGCCGTCTATGGCGGGCCGCTTACTTACGCTGCCCTGCACAGCGGCGAGGAGACCTCCATTACCTGGTGGGACGCGGTCGATTACATCGGTGTGGATGCTTACTATCCGCTGACCGAAAATCGCCCGCCGGATTACCATCCGACCACGGAGGAGCTGGAGGCGGCATGGGTGGGCCCCAAGGCCACGCTGGCTGCGCTCTCCGCTGCTTACGGACGGCCCGTGATCTTCACGGAGATCGGCTATCGCAGCCATCACGGCTGCGGCTGCCACCCCTGGGATTCGTGGGCGGTCTCGCCGGTGGACCTTGAGGAGCAGGCGTTTGCTTACGAGGCGGCGTTCAGGCAGTTGTACAATGAGCCCTGGCTGATGGGTATCTTCTGGTGGACATGGTACGCCGACCGTTTCAAGAGTGGGCCGTATGATGCCAGCTTCTCGCCTTATGCCAAACCGGCCGAGGATGTGCTGCGTGCCTGGTATGGGGGAGCCCCACGCGCTCTTGAACCTTCCTTGCTGGCCGACGAGGCGCAAACCCTCACGGTCTACTGCGATGGGCTGGCCTCCGGCTGGCAGGACTGGTCGTGGGGTGCCACGATCTCGAGTGCTGTGCCGGGCGCCGAGGGTGCGGCTGAGGTTGCATTGGAGCCCTGGGGGACTTTCTCTTTGTGGCATGCAGCCTTCAGCTCGGATGCTTACTACTGGTTGGAGTTCTCGATCCGCAGCAGCACAGCCGAAGAACCGCGCCTTGTGGTTTTCTTCGATGCCGTGGACGGCGTGCGGCTGGCTTCGGCACCGGTCAATGACCCCCGGCACATCGAGGGTGGGATCATTACGGCGACGGGCTGGAAGCGCGTGCGCATCCCCATCGCGGTGTTGAATGCGCACGGGGATGCTCTGGAGCGACTCAGTATTCAGAATGTCTCGGGCGATGCCTCTGCAACGTTCTGGATCGACGATCTGCGGCTGATCGGGGCGAAAGCGCCGACAGATTGGGCTTTTTTGCCGTTGGTGGTGCGGTCCGGCAGTTAAGTCGAGTGCGACTTTTTTAGAACATCCCTCTGTAATCGAATTGAACCCCCGCGGGTCTTTTGGGATGCGGCGCGAAGCGCTGCATCCCAAAATTTTCATAAGGGTTAGGATCTTTTTATGAGATATTTTATAAGATAATAATTGACTTTATTTGATAAATAGGCTATACTTTATCTGGAGGATGATTCTAGAGCAGTTCCAAGGATCGATGAACGATGGACAACTACAAACGAGCGCGCTGGGTCGTGGTGGGGCTGTGGCTCCTATTTTGCTTTTTGACACTTGACTACAACGGCCCTTTTTTCGACGAAAGTATTTATATCACTGCCGGCCTGCGCACGTTTGAGGGGCACGGGGGGAGCGATGGCTACCTGGGATGGTTCGCGGGATCGCTCATCTGGCCCGTGTTGGCAGGAGCGGGGTATTGGATTGCCGGACTGGTGGGGACACGGGCCGTCGCACTCCTTCTGGGAACGGCTGCATTTGCAGCCGTAGTGCAGGCGGCCCAGAACCTCTTTGGCCCTAAAGCCGGCTTCTGGACGGCAATCGCGCTGGCGCTCAGCGGCCCTTTTGCGGCGCTGGCGCGCCTGGGGGTCTACGACGTCCCGGCTTTGGCCGGCATGGCCATCAGCTTTTGGGCGATCACCGAGCTAATCAAACGCGACGACCGGCTCTGGCTGGGAATTGCGGCGGTTGCTTTTACCGTGGGGCTGTTCTCCAAGTATCCTATGGGCATGATGCTCCTGCCGCTTTGTGGCGTGTTGGTAACCCGCCGCGGCGACAAAGCGCTCATGGATGTGGGGATCTTTGGATTGATCAGCACGGCGATCACGTTAGCTTTCTTCCTGCCCAATCGAGCACAGTTTGTCGCCTTGGCCGCGTGGCAGGTGACCAATCGACCGCAGTTTGGTGTCGGGCCTTCGGTCATTGCTCTCACCCTCTTTTATTTGAGCCTTGTGCCGGTTTTTTTTGCGCTGGGAGGGTGGGCGGCTGCTTCTAAAGAACAGCGGCCCCTTGCCACGGTGTTGGTGCTGAGCCTGGTAATCTGGCCCGCCTATCACCTGCTTTCCGGAAATCCCGTCGGGCCGAACAAGCATGTGGTTTTTGGGTTTCTGTTCGCTTACCCTCTCGTTGGCCTGGCGCTGAGTCGGCTGTGGGACAGCCGATGGGGAAGGGGACTGCTTCCCCGAGGGGCGGCGATCCTCAGTGTGCTGGGGATGGCGCTGCTGGGTTGGGTGCAACTGGATCAGGCCCACCGTGCCTGGCCTGACCTGCGGGAGGCTGCCGATTATCTGGGTGGCCGTGTGCAGCCGGGGCAGCAGCTTTTGATCAATGAATCCTGGCCTTATACGCTGCCTCTCTATGCCGCAGGGCGGCTTGCCTCGCCGTGGGATGTCTTCGACGTCTATCGCGTGACCCACGGGGAGACGACGCAGGATCTCTGTGAGTACGACTGGTTCGTGGACACGCAGGGATCGTATGTCTGGCCGGAGTCGGTGGTGCAGGAGATTGAATCATGTGACCGTTTCGAGCGGGTTTTCTCGACGCAGAGCATGGTGGTAGGGTTAGGGCAAGATCTGAACTTTGTGAGCTACCCCATTCATACGCATATATGGAAGAACATCGATGAAGATTAATCTGCTTTCCAACTGGAAGCTCAGGAGCTCGGGGCTCCTTGTGCTGCTTGCCACGCTCTGGTACCTGCCCTGGCTGCTCTCGCATTTGAACTGGGCGGTTCCCTGGCTGGCACTCCCTTTCGCGGCGGCCAGCCTCATGACGGCGGCCATGACGCTCGCCACCGTGGTTGATCATTGGCAGATCGGGGTGCCTGAAAAACATCGGGTGCCTCAGGGGCAGGATCCGGAGGTCGCGGTGATTGTGCCTACCTATGGTGAGCCCCCCATGATGGTCTACGAGACGCTGCTCTCCGTCCTGACGCAGGATTACCCCAAG
>JAVEWB010000279.1:0-3770 GCA_034004765.1 Anaerolineae bacterium | reverse complement strand
GGGGGTGAGAAGCAGCCGTCAGATAAACATCCTTAAATAACACAGAGCATACCTTAAAAGTCCATTTAGCATCTCAAGATTTCACATATCGAGGAGGAAACTAATGAAGTCTTCCCTGCTTTTCAAGTTAGTTGTGCTGGTTGTTCTATCAACCATGGTGTTAGGTGCCTGCCAGCCCAAAGCCGCAGAGCCAGAAGCCGTGAAAATCATCCTCTGGACCAAAGAGGGTGAGGCCGATGGTGGCTTGCAGTATGTGCAGTCCCTGACTGAGGCGTATACGGCTCTCAACCCCACTGTGACCTTCGAGGTCGTTAACAAAGAGGTAGAGACGCTGCGTGAGGATTTCCTCACAACGGGACTCGCAGGAAACCCACCCGACCTGCTGTGGACCGTGAATGACCATGCCGGCCCCTTCACCGATGCCGAGCTGATCATGCCCGTAGACGGCGTATTCGACCTGGATCTCTACGTGGATTCTGCCCTGGCTGCCGCGGAGTTAAAGGGCAAGACCTGGGGTGTTCCCATTTCCAACGGCAACCACCTGATGCTGATCTACAACAAAGATTTGGTCGCGACCCCGCCCGCCAATATCGACGAGCTTATCGAAATGGGTCAAGAACTGACCAAAGACGGACAGTACGGCCTGGTCTACAACCAGACGGAACCCTTCTGGCTGGTACCGTGGCTGGGTGGATTCCAGGGCAAGGTATTCGCCGATGACGGTGTGACCCCCACACTCGACACGCCGGAAATGATCGCCACCCTGCAGTTCCTTCATGATATCAAGTACGCCACCCCCATCGTCCCGAGCGAAAGCGACTACGACGGTGCGGATACCCTCTTCAAAGAGGGCAAGGCCGCCATGATCATCAATGGTGACTGGTCGCTGGGTGGGTACAAGGAAGCCCTGGGTGACAAGATGGGCGTAGCCCGCATCCCCATGGTGACCGGCAAAGATTGGCCGCATCCTTACACCAGTGGCGTCTACTTCATGCTGCCTACCAATCTGGAAGGCGCCAAGCTGGAGGCCGTCAAGGGCTTCATCGCTTTCGTCACCAATGCCGAAAACCAGTCCAAGATGATCAGCACGCTGAATCGTCTGCCCGCCCTGGCAGCCGCCCTCGAAGATCCCCTCATCACGGGTGATCCGGTTCTCAAGGGTTCTGCCGATCAGATGGTCGTTGGTACCCCCATGCCCACCGTCAGCGAGATGCGCTGCGTCTGGGATGGTGCCAAGCCTGAGATGCAAGCAGTGCTGGCCGATACCAAATCTCCAGAAGACGCAGCCGCGGCCATGCAAACCGCCGCGGAGACCTGCATCGCTAACCTGGAATAGTGATCCATCAAGGCGAGGAGGGAGCTCCCTCCTCGCCTTTCTCTTCATCCCGACAAGGAGGAACAGATGGCCTTCTTAACCCTTGATGTCATCCTGGCCAGCCTGGGAGAAGTTGGGAGTACAGTTCTTTTCATTCTGTTTGGCACGGCGATCCTCGAACTCCTGGTCTACTTCTTATGGAAGCCTCTGAGCAGCTTCAGCCACAGCCTGGATCAACGGCTTTCTTTTTTAGGCACCGGCCTGCGCAATGTCATCTCTACGCTCTTGCTCATTGGCGTCGTTGTTTTTGCTGTGGTCGGGTTCGGCATAGGACAAAAGCAGTCCCCGATAGCCTCCTACTGGCCGTTGGCGTTGGCAGCGCTCTTTGTGGGGGCATTCCTATCCCCTAAGGCCCCGGACATTTTTGGCACGGAGCTGCGGCTCCCCTATATGCTCCTGGCCCCGGCATTTATTGGGCTGTTCCTGTTGGTGATTTATCCGCTGATATGGGAGTTCAGCGTCTCCCTCACCAACCTCAGTCCCAGACATTTTCAATCTCCTGACTTCATAGGGTTCGTCAACTATCTGGAAGTCTTCACCAAACCCATCCTGAAGCAGGTCACCTTTTTCCCCGTCTTCCTACGCACGATCCTGTGGACCGTAACGAACATCAGTGCGCATGTCATCGGGGGCATGATCCTGGCGCTGTTGTTGAACCGCGAGATGCGACTCAAGGGGCTCTACCGCACCCTGCTGGTCCTCCCCTGGGCCATTCCTCAGGTCATCGCCTGCCTGGCCTGGCGCGGTGAGTTTCACTACGAGTATGGCTTCGTCAATATCATGCTGCAGAATATCGGACTCGAACCGATCAAATGGATGACCGATCCTACCTGGAATTTTATGGCCATGGTCATTACCAATGTCTGGCTGGGCATTCCCTTCATGATGGTCATCATCCTTGGCGGATTGCAGAGCATTGCCGGCGATTATTACGAGGCGGCAGAGCTTGATGGAGCTACCGCGTTGCAGCAGTTCACCCACATCACCCTGCCCCTGCTGCAGCCTGTCCTGACCCCTGCTATCATCCTGGGCACGATTTGGACCTTCACCAACTTCAACGTCCCCTTCTTCATCAACCAAAATGAACTCGAGAGCAGTGACACTTTGGTAACAGCGCTCTTCCGTTCCGCCTTTCAGTATTTCAACCTGGGGGATGCCGCGGCCTTTGCCTTCGTGAACTTTGGAATCCTGCTAGTCTTTTCCATTTTCTACATCCGGGCCAGCGGTGGCCTGAAGGAGGTGTACGAATGACCACGGTTCCGCAGCCCAAAAGAAGGAGCTCCTGGGAACATTTCTTCAAATCGGGCCGGGAGGACAGCCCATTCAAACGCATCTTGATCCATCTGGCTCTGATCTTCGCCTGCATCCTGGCCGTCTATCCCGTTCTGCGCGTTTTGAGCGTTTCCTTGCGCCCCGGCGATCGCCTGCTGTCCACCTCGCTGGCCATCATTCCCGCCGATGCAAGTTTACAAGCCTATAGCACCGTCCTCTTCGATAGGGAATTCCCGGTATGGCTCTGGAACAGCATCGCGATCACGGCAGCTACCGCCGTGATCGGCGTGACGCTGGCCGCAACCTCTGCCTACGCATTCTCGCGCTGGAAGTTCCCCGGACGAACCCCAGGCTTGATCTTCCTGCTCAGCACCCAGATGATCCCGGCCCCCATGTTGATGGTGCCGATCTTCATCCTGGCCACCAAACTCAGCCTCACGGAAAGCTATCGAGGGTTGGTGCTCGCCTACTCCGTCACCTCCGTCCCTTTCAGCATCTGGACGCTGAAAGGGTATTACGATACCATCCCGCGTGAGCTGGAGGAAGCAGCGCTGATCGACGGAGCCTCGCGCCTCACCACGTTCTGGCGCATCATCCTGCCGCTCTCTTCCCCCGCCCTGGTCATCGTCTTCCTGTTCAACTTCATGGCCGCCTGGAGTGACTACCTGATGGCCCGCGTGATGATCGTGAGCCAGCGCGCGCTCTGGACCTGGCCTTTGGGTGTCCGCGACTTCCAGAGCCAGTTCCAAACCCAATGGGGCATGTTTGCCGCGGCCTCGATCCTGGTGATGATCCCGGTCGTCGCCCTGTTCCTCTACTCGTCCAAGTGGCTCATCTCCGGTTTGACACTGGGAAGTGTGAAAGGATAAGTCAGACGATGGGAACCTCTTCTCCAAAGTCTCAGAAAAGGGCGCACTTAGTTGCGCCCTTGCTGATTCTCCTGGTTGTTGCGTTCATTGTCTACCTCGTCGCCGCAGGCCTCTTCCCTGTTTCTGGCAAGCTCCCGGAAACGCCGCCGCCCTGGCAGGAGCTTGACGATACCTGGGGTCCCTATCTCCCGGAACGCGAATGGGGCAACCCGCGAGAAGCTCTCGAAAACGGTCAGGGGTGGGGCTTCAGCTAT
>JAVEWB010000278.1:0-3784 GCA_034004765.1 Anaerolineae bacterium | reverse complement strand
GCTGCTGCCAGTTGCGGATCTGCCCCCGGCTGTCGACGACGACCAGCCACTGCCGGTTGTCGTCGGGAGCGTACTGCGGCGGATCGGCGACCACATCCGGCGGGTCGATCTCCGGCTCGGGGTGGCGCATCGTGGCGCTGCCCGCGAGCACCGCCTGCACCTCCCACCGCGCCGCGAACCCGTAGTAGAACCCGGCGTAGGAGTCCATGTCGCCGAGATACCAATCCATCCGGCCATCGACGCTCATCGCGTTGAAAATAGTAACGTGGGGTAACATTTTCTCTCCTCTCGATTGCATCAAACGTTCCCGACCTGATAAACCTGATCGATCACCGCCTCGATGGGCGGATCCTCGACCGTCAAATCGGCCACCGGCAGCGCGGCCAGCAAATAGGAAATGACCGCAGGCGTCTCCGTGCGCGCGGTGCGGAGCGTCAGCCGCCCCGACTCGCGCTCCACCACGTCCGTCCCGGCGGGCAAGGTGAAGGGCAGCTCCTCGCCCTCGTGCCCGTTCTCCCAGGCGACCTGCACCAGCTTGAAGGGGGCCAGCCGCTGCGCCAATCCCTTGAGTTCCCCGTCGTAGAGCAGCGTCCCGTGATGGATCAAAATCACGCGCGGGCAGAGCGCCACCACGTCCGCCATGTAGTGGCTGGTGAGGATCACCGTCACGCCGCTGCGCCGGTTGTACTCCGCCAGGAAGCGCCGCAGCCGCCCCTGCGCGGAGACGTCCAGCCCCAACGTCGGCTCGTCGAGGAAAAGCACGGCGGGCCGGTGGAGCAGTCCGGCCACCAGCTCACACTTCATCCGCTCCCCCAGCGAGAGATCGCGGACGGGACGGGTCAGCAGTTCCTCCAATCCCAGCAGGTCGACCAGTTCCTCCAGGGTGCGGCTGAACTCGGCGGTGGGGACGTGGTAGATCTCCCCCAAAACGCGGAACGTATCCAGCGGCGGGATATCCCACACCATCTGGCTCTTGTTCCCCAAGACCATGCTGATACGCCGCAGGTAGGCGGCGTCGCGCTCCCAGGGCACGTAGCCCAGCACACGTGCCTCTCCGCCCGTGGGGTAGAGCAGCCCCGCGAGCATCTTGAGCGTGGTCGTCTTCCCGGCGCCGTTCGGCCCGATGAAGCCGACCATCTCGCCGGCCCGGACGGTGAAGCTGACGTCCTGCACGGCTTCCACGTCGGTCCAGGTGCGGTGCACCAGGCTCCTAAGCGAGGCGGCCAGACCCGGTTCCCGCTCCGGCACGCGGTAGGTCTTCCGCAACTGCTGCACAACGATCTGTGGTTCGTCCATAAACCCTCCTCGAGTGATATACCTCTATGATACAACCTTGGGGTGCAAATGGAGGGTTTGAGATAAAAAAAGCAGGCCGGAATGATTCCGGCCTGCTCAAGGGGCTATCTCAGCCACGCAGTTCACGAAGTGGCACGCATTTCCTTTCTACACCGACTTCGTGAAAATTCGTGTTCCCTTCGTGGCAAAAACAGAGCCCATTCAGTACACCATCACCTGGACGGAGAAGGTCTCCGTGGGTTCGACGCCCTCTTCCCAGGGCCGGCAGTAGGCCAGCTTGAGATCGACCTGCCCCGATCCGATCGTCTTGAAACGCAGCGTCTCCTGGCCGCCCGCACCCACCAGAGGTGTGGACGATGTAGAGGCTGTCGGGGTGAACTTCGCCTCGCCCACCGGCTCCAGGATCGCCGGGTCGGATTCCAGAACCGTCCACTGGTACCCGGTGGAGGGGTTCGAGTCCAGCGTGATCGACACCGTCTCGCCCTTCTTCACCGTCACCTGACCGCCGTCGTTGTCCTTGTTCAACCGGATCGCCTCACTGCCACCGCAGCCGCTTCCCAGAACCATGAGCGCCATCAGCACAACCAACCCTTTTCCAAAGATCATCCCCTGCTGCACCATGCCCGTCCCTCCGTGACGCTGCTATCTTTTTAATCTTCTTTATAGAGAGACGACAGGCAGGGGCAAAAGGTTCCGCTCAATGTGACCAGTGCTGCAGTTCGATGATGTTTCCCTCAGGATCCGTGACGTAGGCAAAGGTCACTCGCCCCACCCCGGCGACCTCGAGCGAGACGAGGTCCCCCACGGCGGTGCCGCCCGCGTCGAGGACGGCCTGCCGGGCGGCTTCCACGTCCGCGACTGCAAAGGCCAGGTGCGCCAGCCCCGGCCGGTTGATCGCCGTTGCAGGGCGCGGCTCCTCGCGGTTGTACTGGAAGATCTCCAAGGTGGGGCCGCTCTCCCCGCCGCCGGGGAGCCGCAGGTGGATGCCGCGGATGTGCGCGTCGGGCAGCCCGGTCCCGGCATCGAGCCACGGCCCGGAGAGATCCCGCTCCGGCGGCACGGGGACGCAGTCGAAGAGCTGCTCGTAGAACTGCGCCAGCCGCTTCCAGTCCTGCGCCACGATGTTCGTATGGGTGTACTTTGCGTTCAGGGACATAGGGCCTCCTTCGTGGGCTAACAGATCATGTGTGCCAAGGTATAGTACAAAATATGGCATTCACAACCCGTTGGACGCTATGAGAGGTAAAGCGCAAGACGGCCGCCGGATAGGCGAGAACCGAGCGTACAGCAGGCCGACCACGAATTTAACACGAATACACGAATGAGGTTCTCATTCGTGGCTCCGCGCATCATCGGTAGGTAGCCGTATTGGAATCGGAGGTAGCACCATGATCAGCATGCCGGAGCACGCTATCGGGCTGCCGGGGTTTCACAGGGCCGGTCCCTCTATCTCCCTTGATTGGGCATCACCTCCTGCCCGGCCGGATTGGCGAACAGCGAGACGGGAAGGTATCTTCCTCTCCACCAACGTTCAAACCGATCACAAATCTAACACAAAACCAGCTATAAAGAATTCATCATTCGTGGTCGATGAACACACAAGGGCCCTTAGGTGACGTTTCAAAGCCATGGCAGGAGTCACCTGATAAGTCTTATGCCCAGCAGGATACTGAAAAAGTTCGTGACAAAGATAATCGCGGCACTCGCAAAGCACTCCATTGCAAAAATCCCAGACGGGCAGAGTTCATAAGACATCACTACGAATACTATCAACACTGATAATGCATTAAAAAAAGCAAATAGGATTTGTGCCCGCTTAGAATTTTTTAGAATAGGCACAAATGAAAATTGGGTGCTATGCTTTTGCATATAGAGAATTCCAGCAAGTCCTGCAACTGGATAAAATAATGCTAACATCGCAATTAAAAAAATTTCACTGAATCCCATTGCGCTCTCCATTTACATACTCCGTATTCTCTCCAACCACTTAAGCATTTGCCATGTGTTCCAAACAAATAGCATACTGAGGAGAAATCCACTAAGCGTACTAACTGCAATCAAAATGAGAACGCCCATCAAGGTCAGTGACACTTGAGTTTGGAAAAGTCCCCCTGAAAATCCGCTAAACCCAAAAAGAAACCCTAAAACTCCGCTAACCTTTAGATACCTGCTGCGTTTATTCCAAGATTCCCGATCAAAAGCAGGAAACAACGGTGACAGGGAAGCTGACACACACAGTAACACTATTGCCATCCCCCAGAGTCGGATTATACTCATTGCAGTCTCCTAATCTTTTGGGCCATTTACCGTAGAGTTTACCCAGCATGTCAGACAAGTCCTGACCGATGTGCCATCATCATATGAAACCCTGTAGTAGTCAATGGGGTGCCAAAGAGCTGTCCTTGGGTCTTTGTTGAACGCTATTCGGAATTCCTCTGTGGGATCGTTCGCGATATCTTCAAAACTATCTATAACCGAAGAGATATTA
>JAVEWB010000277.1:0-3796 GCA_034004765.1 Anaerolineae bacterium | reverse complement strand
CCTCGGCCCCCAGCCGTTCGGCCCGCTGAGGGTCCCAGCCCTCCACCAGGCCGCTCTCACGCGCCGCCGGATCGCCCGTGTAGCCGGTGCGCTCCAGCGCCACGATCAGGCCCGTGCTGCCGGAAAGCGCACCGCCGGTGATACACGGCTCCGCGCCATATTCGGGGTCCAGCAGCACCGCCGAGGCCGTTTCACCGAGCGCCGCCACGACCTCCTGCTTAAAGGCCGTCAACGCCGCATCCGAAACCGCCGCGGGGTCCTGCGGATTCAAGGCGCGGCGCAAATTGTTGCGGTGATCTATTGCCAGGATCACCAGCTTCCCATCGGGCGTGGCACAGCGCTGTAAGCGGCGGCGTTTCCCGGGTGTCATCGATACCATTTCGTCACTCCTGTAAAGAATGTGAATAACTGCTAAGAGCCACTCCCGAGACGGGGGCGGCGAGCTTTTTGGCCCCCCATTCTTCTTCCATTTGCCTCTCGCCGCGACAGGCATACACATAATCCGCCAGGACGGAACGTATCTTATCATAGATCAGCGCTCTGGGCGCGGCCTCCAGTCTCCCCATCCGCACCCGCTCGTATTGCACCGGCAAGAACTGGCTCAGCAGCGTGAGAGGAACGGGATAGCGTTCCAAGTTATCGATCAGGCGAGCCAGCGCTTGCTGAATCTCGGCATCCGGCCAGTAATACCGCAGCCGGTCGCTGAAGCTGTAGCTGCGGGCGAACTGGACGCACGGTTCAGGCCCGGCATAATACCTCTCCCAATAGGCCGTCGCGTCCACCATGACGTTGTCCAAAACCTGCCGGATATGGGAGAGCATCACCCCTCTGCGGCGGGACAGCCATTCCGCCTCCATCATCGCCAGGGAGAAGACCGCCTCGCGAAAGGCGAACGTGACCGCAGGGCCCACCTTCAGAATCGCGAAGTGATCCTCGACCAGCGCGCGCAGCGCAGCGCGGGTCTGGTAGTCGGTGGAATGCGCCTCGAAAACGAGCCGCTCCTCGTTCTCGATGAACTGCGTCAGGGGCGCTGCTGCCCGTCGGTCATAGGGAAACAGGAAGTCGTCGCCGAACTCCACGCCGGGCTGAACGACGACCGCGATCACCCGCTCCCAGGCATCCTCCAATCCACGGCACAGGAAGGCCTCACGGGTCAGATCTAACGTCTCACGGACATCCTCCACGGCCGTCACTGCCGGAGCATCCTCAGGCGACAGGACGCCGCCGGGGGTCGGAACCTCCGTGCCGATCACATAGAGGGGCCTCTGCCAATCAAAGTCCAGAGAACAGGCCGCTTCCTCCGCCGCCTGACACAGCACCGCGGCCCGCTCGGCGGCAGCCGCTTTCTCGAGCGGCAGCCCCGCCAGATCATCGGCACACCGCATGCTGGCGTCCAGGTGGATCTTGGTATAGCCCGCCAGTACGCAGTCCCGGACCAGAATCCGCGCCTTCGCCAGGGCATCCGCCGCCGATTCCTGCTGCCAGGGATAAGGACCCAGGTGATCGCCCCCCAGAATGAGCCGCTCATGGGGGAAGCCCAATCGATCGGCAATCCCCTCGACGTAACGCCGGAAGTCGGCGGGGGTCATGGACGTGTAGCCGCCCTGCTGATTGACCTGGTTCGCCGTGGACTCGATGAGCAAAGGCACTTCGTCTTCGAGCGCCTGCTGCACACCGGCCTCCAGGACGAAGGGGTGCGCCGAGCAGAGGCTGTAGATGCCCACCGGCATGCCGCGCTTATGCGCGGCGATCATCTCAGGCAGAGAGAGCATTCCCATAGCGCGCCGTGATCAGCCCTTGAGCCCGCTCATCGTAAATCCCCGCACGATCCAGCGCTGGAAGAAGAAATAGACGATCAAGACGGGGATCACCATCATCACCGTCGCCGCCATGATCATATTGGGCTGGCTGGTGTGCTGGGACTCATACCAGGTCAGAATGATGGGCAGCGTGCGCCGCTCGATCTTGGTGATGACGACCATCGGCCACAGATAAGCATTCCAGTTCTGCATAAAGGTCAGCGTCCCCAGCGTAGCCAGGCAGGGGCCCAACTGCGGCAGGATGATCTTCCAATAGATCTGCCATTCCGATGCACCATCGACGCGCGCGGCATCCAAAAAATCGTTAGGAATCGTCTCGATAAACTGCCGCACCAGGAAGATCCCAAAAGCGTCCAGTGCGCTGAAGACCACCAGCCCCCACAGGTTATTGATCAGTCCCACCTTCGCGAGGATCAGGTAGCCGGGGATCATCGTGATCTGCGTGGGGATCATCATCGTCAGCAAGAACCAGCCAAATAGAATCCGTTTGCCTCGGAACTCGTACTTGGCAAAGAGGAATCCCACCAGCGAACTGGTGAACAACGTCGTGAGCACATTGGCACAGGCGACGAAAAGGCTGTTCGCGTAAAACCGCCCGATGGGAAGCTTGGGATCATTCAAAAGGGTCAAATAGTTTTCGAAGGTAGCGGTCTCCGGCCAAAAGGTGGGAGGGATGCGCATGATCTCCGATGTCGTCTTGAAGGAAGAGAAAATAGTCCAGAGAAAAGGCAGGAGCGTCACAGAAAGACCCAAGATCAGGATGAAATAAGTCAGGAAGCCCCCTGCGCGCCGTCTGAAATTCGTCAAGAGCGGATACTCACGGTTTGGTCTATTGGCAGCCATCTCAGTACTCCCACTCGGTTCGCAAAAGGCGCATCTGAGCAATCGTGATGGTCATGACGATAAAGACCAGCACAAAGGAGACCGCCGCCGCCCACCCCATTCGCTGATAGCGAAAGGCATTGTCGTAGATATCGAGCACCAACGTGCGCGTCTGATCGTTGGGCCCGCCTTCGGTCATCACCTGAATGATATCAAAGACCTGAAATGAACTCAGCATCGTCATGACGCAGACGAAGAGCAGCGTGGGACGCAGCAGCGGCACCGTGATACGGGTAAAGACCTGCCACGGGCTGGCCCCATCGATCACAGCCGCCTCCCGAAATTCCTTAGGGATACCCTGCAAGGCGGCGATGAAGATGACCAGGTTGTAGCCATAATCCTGCCATAGGTAGGCAAGGATCACCGCCCACATCCCCACCGAGATCCCCAGGAAACCGGCGCGCGGATCGGAGAGCCAGGCCACGGGAGTACCGCCCACCATGCGGATGATCTCATTGAGGATCCCCCGCTGCGGGTCGTAGAGCTGCCGCCACATCAGCGCCACCCCTACCGAAGAGGTCACCGCCGGCAGGAAATAGATCGCGCGGAAGATCGTCTTCACCCGGTCGTGGACCGACTCGATCAAGGCGGCCAACGGCAGCGTGATCAGCAGGTTGAGGGGCATCACGGCGAACGCAAAGATCAACGTGTTCCCCAAACTGGTGCGAAAAAGCCGGGCCTCCAGCGATACGCCGCTGATCATAGCGCGGAAATGCTCCAGGCCGATGAAAGGGTTGCTGCCCCCCAATCCCAGAATCGGCCCACCGGCACGGCTGGGGCTGTACTCGAAGAACATCAACGCCAGAGCCCAACCCACGGTGAAAAGTCCGATGCTGCCATAGAGGACCAGCGGAATGACCACACCGAGCACAAAGTGCCGCTGTTCGTGCCTGAGTCCCCCACGTCTCTTCGGTTGATGCGATGTAAGCGTCCCCATCCCCGCCTCCTTTTGCGATCTCCGCTGGTGGAGCGCGGGCTCTCCCGCGCTCCACCGACAAAGTCAATCCTTACCGGAAGGTAGCATTAGCCTCGGCATCGATCGCCGCCAGAGCCTCATCCACCGTCTCCATCCCCTGCAGCGCGTTCGAAATGTG
>JAVEWB010000276.1:0-3802 GCA_034004765.1 Anaerolineae bacterium | reverse complement strand
TCTTAGGCGCGCCGGGTCAGACCGTGATCGAACGTCAGGGGTGGGTGCCGACTCCTGCCGAAACACCGTGATATCTACTTGAGATGCAAGACACTTCTGAGGTGCATTGCATCTTAGCGGGTTCTTTTAGGGAGTGGCTTCTTCTGTGCTCGGTTCCGTTTCGGTGTTGAAGAAGCGGTAGGCGAGGTTCCCGATCTTGGCAAAGGTAGGGGCGCTTTCATCGCCTACCAGCCACTCGGGCTGATAGAGATAGGCTGAGACCAGGAAGGTGCTCTGCGGGCTGTAGATCAGCGCTACCTCTGCGTGGGCTGCGCCGGCCCACCCGTGTTTGTGGGCGCTGAGCGTGCCTTCCGGAAGTTCGGCCGTCAGCATCGATGGGGTCTGGCTGCGTTTGAGGCCGTTCAAGGTGTCCTCGCATTCGGCAGGGGTGATGGCCTGCGGATAGAGAAGCCGCAGGACGCCGCCCCCTTTCGCGCAATGCTCCAGTGCCTCGAAGAGCAGCCCTGCCTCCAGCGGGGTCGTCTGGATGTAACCATCCGGCGCTGTATCGAAGTCGGTCCGCGCGTTGGCCTCGGTGACGATCCCCGGCGACTCTATCCCTTCGGTCAGTTCGTAGGGGGCGGCCAGGAAGGTATTGTCCAGTCCCATCTCTTTCAAAAGCGCCGTGGTGTTCTGTGCCCCCACGGTCGGATCGCCCCCACCGATCTGCGTGAGGAGGGGAGATGTGGCGACCGTATCCCCGCCGGTCAGCAGCGCCTCGATCTGTGCGGCGGTTTGTGCATCGGGCGTGCCGTTGGTTTGCTGGTAGAGCGCCAGGACGATCGCCGCTTTGAGCGGGCTGAGGCCGGAGAAGGCCACCTCACAGTTGTAGCAGAGTTCGCGACCTGTATTCAGGTCTTTGGTGAAGATCCCCGCCACGCCGGTAAAATCGGCCAGTTGTCCTTCCAGCGCCGTTTGCAAAATGGCCATGGAGGCAGGCAGCGCTGGCTCAGTTTTGATGACCAGATGGATCTCTTCCTGCGCCGGGGAGAGAAGTGCAGCGATGAGGATAGGGCGCGAGGCTTCGATGTCGAGAGATCTTCCGGGTTGGGGGGCACGAAAGGTCCCTGCTTCGGGCAGGGGAACCGCATCCAGCGGAGCGTGATTGTATTGCTGCGCGGTCCGCTCAAGAAACGCATCCAACCGCTCACGTGAATACAACAGAATGGGTTGGATGTTCTGTTCGGGTGTTTCGCGCTTTAGGATGTCGACGTTGATATAATTGAGGAAGCCGCGCATGCCGCTCCGGGTTACCATGGCTTCATCCAGGTTGACGGCGGTGGATTCGACGTCGAGGGACAGATCGACCATCTCCGGCACCAGGATGATGACCTCATCCTGGTAATAGACGGTCATTGGGGCGGCATATGCTGCGGCCAGCGCAGCGAGGGCCTGCTCCCGCGTCATACTGCCTATGGGGAGGCCGCCTATGGAGAGTCCGCGTGGCAGCACGCGCTGACTGGATCGCCAGCCGGTGTAGAGCCAGGCGACTATCAGGATGAGCGCTGTGACCAGAACGAATATGAACCAGCCGGCTCCCGTTCGTCTTTCTTCCAATCGTCTCCTCTTTGCAGTGTTTTGGGTTTGAAACCTTCGTGTGAGTATAACGTGATCACGACGCACGTCAAATTATAGACAGATCACCAAATCTGGCTATAATCAGAGATGGAAATTTCTTTGTCAGTGACTGGGGGATCTATAATGACAGATTTCGAGACCTTACCTTTTGAGCAGGCGCTGCGTGAACTGGAAGAAATCGTCCAAAAGCTGGAAGCCGGAACGCTGCCATTGGAGGAAACGGTTTCCCTTTACCAGCAGGGACGTACGCTCGCGGAGCACTGCCAGCGTTTTCTGGATGCGGCTGAACTGCGAGTGCAGCAGCTTACTTCCAATGGCGAGGGTGGATATACGGCAGCTTCTCTCGATAAAGAAGGGTGAGCGTACCTGACACATCTCAGGACAAGGAGGAGCCTTGATGACTGAATTTCTACACGTGCGACGTGCGGATGGAACCCTGCTTCCCCTTAAGGCCCGGCGGTGTTCTACTTTTTTGTGCCGCCTGCGGGGACTCACTTTCCGTCGGCCTTTAGCCACGGACGAAGCACTGCTGTTCATGGAGGTCGTCGAGAGCCGGATTGCGACGGCCATCCACATGTTTTTTGTCTTCTTCTCTATCGGCGTCGTGTGGATGTCCAAAGATGGGGTGGTAGTGGATAAAGCCCTGGCGCGGCCCTTTCGCCCTTATTATGCGCCGCAGAAACCGGCGAAGTATTATTTGGAGGGTGTCCCGGACTTATTGACGTGGGTTTCTGTCGGCGAGCGCCTGACCTTTGAACCGGTGCAGGAGAGCCGTACTCCTTTGCGAGTAGACTGAATGCGGGAAGAGCGGGCAAGATGCCCGCGGTCTCAGCAGCACCCCCCTGCAAGTGGGTTGAATTTTTGCAGACTGTTTTTGGTTGTGCTGTTGACATTCGCTCTTTTCATTATATGATAGCGTCTATTATGGATTTTTTATGGGCTTCATCGTCCATCATGATCTGAGGTGTGATGCTGCGTAGGATTTTGCTGGGCCTGTTCTTATCTCTGGTGCTTCTTCCGACGGTTGTGGTCAGGGCAGCGGTGCCCCCTGAATCTCCGGGTACCCCCGATCACGTGGTCCGACCGGGCGAGACGTTGACCTCGATCGCTCGGCGCTATGCCACCGATGTCGATACGTTGGCTCGCCTCAATGGTCTTGCCGATCCCCGCGCAATCTATGCCGGGCAGCGTCTTGCGCTGCCGGTTATGCCCGAAGGTGTGGATGTGGGGAGCTGGGAAACCCACGCGTTACAACTGGGGGAGACCTTCCCGCTCATCGCGCGCCGTACCGGTCTGGCCTGGGAGACCGTGGCGGAGGTGAACCACCTGCTCAATCCCGGGGATTTGATGCTGGGCCAAAGCATCCTGCTGCCGCGTGTGAATGATCCGGTGCGCCTGGCGGTGGTTGAGGAAGGTGAGACATGGCTCTCCCTGGCGCTGCGCCACGGCTGCTCCTCCTGGACCGTGCAAGCGTTGAACCCGCAACCGCTATACGCCGGGATGGGCGTCCTGGTGCCGGGGGAGGGCGTTTCGGACTTTATGCCTTATCCTCTGGCCTCTTTGACCCTTACGCCGCAGCCTGCCATTCAAGGTCGCACCTCGCTCTTTGAGATGGAGACGGTGGAGCCGGCTACCTGTGAGATCACTTATCTGGATCGGACGGAGCCCTGCTATTCACAGGACGCCACGCACCTGTATGCTTTTGTGAGTCTTTCGCCGTTGATGGACCCAGGCACGTATCCGCTCACGCTGCAAATTCTGCCGGAGACGGGTGGGGCAGTGGTCTTTGAGTTTCCGCTCCAGGTGGTGGTGGGCCGGTATGGCTACGAGCGCATCGATCCGATTGCCGGACAGCAGGACCTGTTCGACCCGGTGCTGCTTCAAGGAGAGCGTGACAAGCTGGATGCGATTGCCGTGACCTATCGGACGCCCGAGCGTTACTGGCAGCTTCCCTTCGCTTTCCCGGTCAATGCCGCCATCTCCTCTTATTTCGGCTCGCGCCGTTCTTACGGTGGGTCTTATGACAGTTACCATGCCGGTGTTGACTTCCGAGCTTCTACCGGGGTGCCGGCGCGCGCTTCTCAGCCCGGGATTGTCATCCTGGCGGAGACCCTGCCGGTCCGGGGAAATGCGGTGATGGTCGATCACGGGTGGGGGGTGCTGACCGGTTACTGGCACCTGTCGC
>JAVEWB010000275.1:0-3802 GCA_034004765.1 Anaerolineae bacterium | reverse complement strand
CATGTGGGAAGCGATGACCCACGCCGAAGTCGGTGATGATGTTTACGGCGAGGACCCGACGATCAATGAACTCGAAGCGCTGGCGGCGGAGAAGCTGGGGAAGCAAGCCGCGCTCTTTGTAGCCAGTGGCACGATGGGCAATCTCGCGGCACTGCTCGCGCACTGTCGGCGGGGCGACGAAGTGATCTTGGGGGATAAGAGCCACACGTTCTACTATGAACAAGGTGGCATGGCTGCGCTGGGTGGCATTGTGCCTCACACCGTTCCCAACCGCCCCGACGGCACGATGACGCTGGAGGCCATTACGGAGGCTATTCGCGCGGATAATATTCACTTCCCACGCACCCGTCTGGTTTGTCTGGAGAACACCCACAACATTTGCAACGGCGCTCCGTTGCCCCCCGATTACACCGCCCGTGTGGCTGCTCTGGCCCATGAGCGTGGATTGAAGGTCCATGTGGATGGGGCACGCATTTTCAACGCGGCGGCAGCCCTGGGGGTAGAGGCACGCGTTCTGGTCGCCGACGTCGATTCCGTGACGTTCTGCCTCTCGAAGGGGCTCTGCGCACCGGTGGGATCGGTGTTATGCGGCGAGGCTGAGTTCATTGCGGAGGCCCGGCGTGCGCGGAAGATCTTGGGCGGCGGGATGCGGCAGGCGGGCATTTTAGCCGCGGCAGGGATTGTGGCTTTGGAGGAGATGACGGGACGGCTCGGGGAGGATCATGCGCGGGCGAAGCGGCTGGGTCAGGGGTTGGCTGCCATCCCGGGCATCCATGTCGGGCCTGTCTTGACCAACCTCTTCTATTTCAGTTTGAATGATGCCATCATGGTCTCGGCGCAAGACGTTGCGGCGGCATTGAAAGCGCGGGGCGTGCTGCTCACTCCCCGTGATTCCCGCAGCTTCCGCGCAGTGACCCACTATTGGATTGATGATGCTGGCGTCGAGCGGACGGTGGCCGCAATGCGCGAGGTTCTGGGGTGTTAGCGCGGCTGTACCTTTGAGCTTTTGGTAAGGAGTGTATTCTATGTCGATCGGGTTGATTGTTGTTATTGTACTGGCTGTAGTGATGACGATTTTCTTCAGCCTTCGGGACCCCAATATCAATCCCAATGCCCCACAGCGTAAGAGAAAGTCCCGGGGAAATGAAGATGAGCAGCAGGACACGGGGGAGCACGGTACAGAGTAGAAGTTTAAGCTCAGGATGTTTCTATGGTCTCGCTTTCCTTGCCTGCCAGCCTGGGTGCAGCCCAGGAGGCGAGGGCGCTCGTGAGCGGGACGGCTAACATCAGCCCCAGGCTCCCCACCAGGGTGCGCACGATCTCTTCGGCGATCAACTCACGGTTGATGGTCAGGTACCACGGCTCCTGGTAGAGGGTGAAGAGAATGAGGAGCGGCAGAGCTGCGCTGGCATAGGCCAGCACCAGTGTGTTCACCATAGAGGCCAGGTGGGCATTGCCGATCTTCATACTGCGTTGATAGAGTTCTCGGAAGTGCAGCGTTGGGTTTGCCGCGACCAACTCGAAAGCGGTCACGGCCTGTGCCAGCACCACGTCATCCAGGACACCCGCCGCCCCGATGATGATCCCTGCCAGTAGCAGTCCCCGCATGTTGAGGGTTACACCGGTTGCTTGCAGGTAAAGCGTCTCCTCAGACCCAAAGCCGGTGAGATGGATCAGGCTGGTCCAGGCTACGGCCATAGCGCCGGTGACTGCCAGGCTGGCCAGAATTCCCAGCAGGGCGGTGTGTGCGATGGCGTTCCATCCCTGAATCAGATAGAGCGTCACTGCAGTGAGCATGGCCATCCCCACGATAGAGGCCAGGACCGGATCCCGGTTTGCCAGAATCTCCGGCAGGATGAATCCGCCGATCAGCACCATGCTGAGTCCCAGTCCTACCAGCGCACGGAAGCCTTGCCAGCGGCCCACGAGGACCGTGACCAACGCGAAGAGCAGTGCCAGCGCGGCCAGGGGAAAGAGCCGCACGTGGTCGGCGACGGCGAAAAAGAGCTGCCCATCGGGGCGTTGTGTGATCATGATCAGCGCGCGTTCCCCGACCTCGAAGCGGACATCCCGGAGCGTTGGCCCCAGGCCGTTGTAAGTGATCTCGACAGTTTCCCCTTGATGGCTGCCTGAAAGGAGGGTCATCTCCAGAACCTGGAAAATCTGTGTCAGACCGCTTTCGTCTTGGGTGGTTTCTTCCTGAAGGACGGCAGTGATCTGTCCCTGGACGGTCTCTTCCTGCGTGGAAGCTCCTGTCTTATAGTAGGCGGGGGGGCGGGTTACATGCAGGGTGCCCAAGGCCACGCCCAAGAGCAGGAGCAGCAGCACGGCAGCTCCCTCCAGCAGATAGTGTGATGCGTGTGATGGCTTCGTTTTCATCCTGTTTTCTCCGGATTTTTATTATAACACCTATTGACACGGCCAGTTTTATGCCTTATAATAATGTTATAAGAATATGACAAACTTTTCTCCGGAAGCGTCATGATCGATAGAAACTCGCCTTTGCCGATTTATTATCAATTGAAGTCGATTATCAAAGAGCAGATCGAGAGCGGAGTTTTACGCCCGGGCGATCGACTTCCAACTGAATTGGTGCTGTGCAGCACCTATAACATGAGTCGTGCTCCTGTCCGGCAGGCCCTCCTGGACCTGGTACAGGAAGGATTTATCTATCGGCGCGCAGGGCAGGGGACTTTTGTTGCTGCGCGTGATACTGAGCCTATCGATCCCCAGACCGTGCTGCGCTTGCTGGCTTATGATGCCCGGTGGGTGGCGTTGATGGAACTGGCTGTTCGGCAGTGGAATCTTTTACATCCTGACCGGGGTGTCCGGTTGCAGCTCACTATGCCCGAACAGGGGGAGTTCCATCAGACCCTGCTCTCAACGTTCCGTCGGGGTGAAGTGCCTGATCTGGTGTCGATTGACTATGTCTGGGTGACGCATTATGCCCGTCTGGGGTACCTTTCGCCTGTCGATGCATTGGATCCTGACTTCTCGAAATGGCTAACTACTGAGATGGAGGAGCCGGTTTTGCGCAACCACGTGGTGGATGGCCTGCTCTATGGGCTGCCGATCCAGGCCGATGTGACGGGGTTTTGGTATCGGAAAGACTGGTTCCAGAGCGAGGGACTGCAACCCCCGGAGACCTGGGAGCAGTGGAAGACGCTTCTGGCCTATTTCGACCGCCCTGAAGTGAAAAAACGTCTGGGGCATCGCTATGCGGCGGCCTTTCCCGTGAGCACGACTACCGGCGAGGCCACGCTGAACTTGCTGCTGCCCTTCATTTGGACGGCAGGAGGAACGCTGCAGGATGAAGAAGGTCATCTGACCTTGAAAGATGCGGCTATCCCCCAAGCCCTTGATTTTTTGCACAGTTTGACTGGTTACCTCCCTCAAGATACTTCGATGTTTCATTGGTGGGATCCCCCACGCATGCTCGCCCGGGGGAAAGTTGCCATGACGTTGGGGGGATCGTATGAATGGCCGACGATTTTTGAGGAGTCGGATTGGGATGATGAGACGGAGATGGTTCAGCACCTGGGGTTTGTGCCGATCCCGCGACCTACCCTCAACGATAAGGCGGTAACTTCGCTGGGCGGCACGACGTGGGCGATTCCCAGACAGGCTGAACCCAACCCCCTACTTATGGAGATTCTTCGCCTGGTGATGTCTCCTGAAATCGTTCTCCCTTTTTGTGAGCGGAATCTCCAGATTTCATCTTTGCGTTCGGTAAATGCGCGATTGTTGAAAGGTGAGCACTCATGGATGCGCACCGTCATTCCTCTGCTTGCTCACTCTCGTC
>JAVEWB010000274.1:0-3804 GCA_034004765.1 Anaerolineae bacterium | reverse complement strand
GCACCAGGCGCAGCCATCACAGCGGCTCTCGTCGACATGAATAACACCGGTCTCGGGATCCTGCGACAGGGCATCGCGCGTGCAGGCGATGACGCAAGGGGCATCTTCACAAGTGCGGCAGGTCACCGCGGTAATCAAGATCTCTTCGGCCCGAACCGTACGGATGCGGCTGCGGTAAGTATTGAACTCCCCCGTCTTGGTAAACGAGCAGATATACTCACACAACTGACACCCAATGCACTTTTGGGCATCACAGGCCACATATTGATATTTAGAGGTTGAAGTCGTCATTATACTCCTCTTTAGACAGGTAAATAGACCTAACATGAAGACAGGCAAGTCACATACAGTCTTGTGACTGCCTGCCTTGTCTTTGATCTAGACGCCGATCTCCTCAGCGATGTCTTCCATCCCCAACGCAATCAACTTCTCCTTGGGGATCAGTCCCTCTTCCGTCCAACCCTTGGCCTTATAATACAGACCCTTCATGTAGGTCAGCTCTTCCTCGGTAACGATGTGGCCCGCCGAGGGTCCATGGGTCATCGGATCATGCATCCAGCGATAAGGGAGCGTATCATCCGTGATGGTCCAGCCCTCCCGGATGTTGAACGCCTTCTTCATTGTACATGCACGCTCACCGATCAAGTCGACATCATCGTAACCGAAGTCCCAACCGGTGGTCGCATTGATCAATTGTGAAATCATCGGCCAGGCACCGGAACGATCCGCCTTGCCGGTAAAGCAGCGGCGGATGAACTTGCACAGGGGCAGCGTGTCGTAGACCGCCGCGTACTCCTCACTGCTTCGGGCAAGCTCCCCTCGCGTCTCGTCCACAGAGAAACGATCAACCGTCCCTTTGATATCAGGATCATAAGCCGCGCTACGGTTGTGACAGGGGCCGCGCGTCCCGGTCGCCGAACCCAACGCGAAGGTTTTCAGCCCACGGGCATCATACCCCGCCGGCTCCAGACCTTTAGCATTCATCGCCCACTTGTAGGTCTCAGTGCCCCGTTCCGCATCGATCTGCCGGCTCGCACGCCGGGTCCCTTCGGACAGCAGCGCACCAATCCCCTCGCGGTCGCGCATCATCTCGGTCAGCGTCACGCCCGCTTCGCCGTTGCCAAAGTTGGGCTCGAAGCCCTCCGGGTACTTGGCACACTTGAAGTCCTCTTTCTTGAAGATGCCGCGCTCGAAGGTCTCCATCGCCCAGGAAACGGTGATGCCGCTGCTCATTGCGTCCATCCCGCCCTCGTCGCAGATATCGATCATCTTGATGACGGCCTGCAAATCGCTAATGCCGCAGTTAGGACCGTTAGCAAAGAGACACTCATAGTCGATGCCGGTAATGGCACCTGCGTAAGGGCCATCTTTCGCCCGAGACATCTGCTCGCAGGCGATAGGGCACTGCGCACAGGCAATCGTTTTGGTATGGTAGTGTTCGTGGAGGTACTCCCCACTGACCAGTTCCGCGCCCTCGAAGACGCCTTCCTGATAGTTCCGTGTGGGCAGCAATCCCAACTTGTTCATATTCAGTACATTGGAGGCCGTACCTAGAATACGGTACTTCTCCGTATGAGGCCCTTGAGCAGCTTCCGTAATGTCAAAAGAGAGCTTCATCAGCGTCTGGGGGTCGGCCACGGCGACGCCCTGCGTTCCGCGCACAGAGAGGGCCTTCAATTTCTTCGATCCCCACACGGCTCCTTGACCGGTGCGGCCCGCCTGACGGCCATCGTTGGTCACATTCGCAATGCGCACTCCATTCTCACCCGCGGGACCGATCGTCGCAGAGCGCACCTGGTCATCCCCCAAGGCCTCACGGATGGCCTCTTCGGTCTCGAAAGTCCCCAACCCCAAGAGAGCAGTGGCATCCCGGAATTGAACCCGATCATCATCGATGAAAACGTTCGCCCAGGACTCGCTGGCCCCATGCAGCACCACGCCGTCCCATCCGGCGCGCTTCAAAGCAATCGTGAACCAGCTACCGGAGAGGCTGTCCCCAATGAAACCCGTCAGGGGGGATTTGGAGGCCATGCCATATTTGCCGCCTACCGGTACGGGGGTTCCGGCAAAGATGCCGTTCGCGATACAAATGGGGTTGCCGGGGGAGAGCGGATCGCACCCAACCTCAATGTTTTCCCAACAAAGGCGGGCAGCCATCGAGACGCCACCGATGTAAATCTTGTACCAAGATTCAGGCTTTTCCTCGACCCAGTGTTTGCGATGGGTCAAATCGATATGCAGGATCTTTCCGCTATAACCATACATACGTTAACTCCTCTTGATGAGATGACACCAATTAAACTGGCAGCGCTAGCCGCCAGCCATAAGGGACAAAAAGATAAGCCGATCACCCGCTTCGGGGCTTTCGTCCCACCGCTCCGCCGCAATAATGGATTTACCATTCAGACTCAGTGAGGTTGAAGCATAGAGGGTATTATCAGCAGGGTCGATCACGTGGCCAACCAGTTCCGGGAAACGCTCACCCAGCATGTGGACAACAGTACGAAAGGTCGTATGCTCCGGGACACTCAAAGTGAGCTGCTGCGTCTTGGTCAACACTCGGGTGACGCCGGCAAATTCTACTAACACATCGATCATGGGCCCCTCCTTAACCCAAACCTTTTCGGATATTTCACTCCCAACATAAAGGTCTATCGGTCCCGTCCATAATTGTCGTTCATTTCCCCCGACATGTCAAGGGGACAGATCACCAAAAGTATATGATAAAACTCCATTCATGGAAGTGGCTTTAAGGGGGACAAAGCAAGCCAGCGGATTGCCCTACAGTGTTATAATGCACGCGGTCAGTTTGCTGTTCGTATGCCAAAAAGATTCACATGGGAGGGAAAAGCCCCTAAGCTTATGCTGAACTTGTTAGGGAATCTATACACCATCGTATTGGCGGGCCTATCCGTGTACGCCATCCATATTGTGGTGCTCATCGTGCTGTATCTCAGACACCGCCGGGACCAGGCCCCACAGCTTCCCGCAGTGCCGGAGGCCCTATTGCCGGCCGTGACCGTGCAAATCCCTATCCGCAATGAGCGCTATGTGGTGCAGCGCATCGTACGGGCCACCGCGGCCCTTGACTGGCCCAGGGATCGCCTGGAGATCCAGGTTTTGGATGACTCGACCGATGACACGACCCAGATTGCCCTACAGGAAGCCGCCTGTTTACACGCACAAGGCGTGGACATCCGGGTGCTGCACCGTCCCAGGCCGCAGGGGTACAAAGCCGGCGCCCTGACCGAGGGTCTGCAGCAGGCAAAAGGGGCATTTGTCGCAATCTTCGACGCCGATTTCTGCCCCCCGCCGGATTTTCTGCGGCTGACCGTCCCATACTTCACGGCGGATCCCCGTCTGGGCATGGTCCAAACGCGCTGGGGGCACCTCAACGCCGATGAGTCCGCGGTGACGCGGGCTCAAGCGCTGCTCCTGGATGCCCATTTCACCGTTGAGCACATTGCGCGCAATCGCTCCGGCCTGCTGATGAACTTCAACGGGACCGCAGGGGTCTGGCGACGGCAGGCGATCGAGGATGCCGGGGGGTGGCAAAGCGATACGGTAGCGGAGGACCTCGATCTGAGCTACCGGGCGCAGCTTCGGGGATGGAGCGTGCTCTATCTGCCCGAAGTCGTTGCCAACGCCGAGCTGCCTCCGCTGATGGCCGCCTTCAAACAGCAGCAGTATCGCTGGGCCAAGGGTGCCGCGCAGACTTTCCGCAAACTGATCGCCCCTATCCTGCACTCAAACCGGCTCACACCTATCCAAAAGCTCATGGCGTTCCTGCACCTCAGCGCTTAC
>JAVEWB010000273.1:0-3854 GCA_034004765.1 Anaerolineae bacterium | reverse complement strand
CATTTGCCTGCTGGGGGTGAGGGTTGCCCATGAGCAGGTGGCTGAGGCGGTGCAGTACCTGGAACGGTATGTGCGAGGGCGATATGTCCGTCTGCGCAGGCCGCTTCCCGACTCCGCTGATGGAGCCTATGTCTACTTGAAGAATGGGCTTTTTGTCAACCGTAAGATGATTGAGATGGGGGTGGCGCAGGCCGATGAACAACAGCTTCACCCTTTTCGTGAACGCTTCTTGCGTGCAAGGGAGGCTTAATGGCTGATCCGATTCGGGTACTGCACTTCGCGGATCTTCATATTGGTATGGAAAACTACGGGCGGCTCGACCCGGAAACCGGCCTCAATCAGCGGGTGGTGGATTTTCTGAACCGCCTGGACGACGTGGTCACTTACGCGATCACCCATGAGGCCGATCTCGTGCTCTTCGCCGGCGACGCCTTCCGCACGCGTTCGCCGGAGCCGACCCATCAGCGCGCTTTTGCGGAACGCATTCATCGCCTTTCGGAAGCTGAGATCCCTACGATTCTGCTGGTCGGCAACCACGATGTCCCTGTGATGGAACAGCGTGCCTCGAGTATGGACATTTTCGACGTTTTGAGGATTCCTTACATCACTGTTGCTGCCCGAATGGAACTGCTACGTGTGGAGACCCGCCACGGTCCGATTCAGGTCGCTACCGCGCCTTACCCTGTTCGACAGCGGCTTCTGACCCGGGAGCAGTTCCGCCGGCTCAATCAGGAGCAGTTGGATCGCGCCACGACCGACCTTGTCGCCGAGCTGATTCGAGAGTTGGCGGCAAAGGTGGATCCGGAGCTCCCTGCGATTCTGTTGGGACATTTCTCCGTGGAGAGCGCTCACTGGGGTTCCGAGCGAAACATCATGGTGGGACGGGATGTAGCCCTACCGCCTTCCGTGCTGACCGATGCAGTCTGGGATTATGTGGCGTTGGGACACATCCATCAGCACCAGAACGTCAATAAGGACAATAATCCTCCGGTTGTGTACCCCGGAAGCCTGGAACGGGTCGACTTTGGAGAGGAAAAGCAGCCCAAGGGGTTTTGTTGGGTCGAGGTCTCGCGGGGACAGGCGGCGTGGCGCTACATAGAGGTGGCTGCTCGACCTTTTCATACGATTCAGGTCGATGTACGCGCTGAATCTGATCCGCTGGCAGTAGTCCGAGAGGCTGTGGCGGGCTACGATTTGACCGATGCTGTGGCACGGTTGGTGGTCCAAATGACCCCCGATCAGGAGCCGCACTTGCGCGATGGTGATCTCTCGCCGTTGTTGAAGGATGCTTTCTTCGTTCAGATAAATCGTGAGGTCGATCGTGCTGCGCGTGATCGCCTGGGGGGATTGGATCCGGATTCGATGACGCCGGAGCATCTACTGATGCGTTACTTGCTGGGGAAGGGGAAATCCGAGTCGGAGCTTGCCCCTTACATGGAGGAAGCCGGTAAGATCTTCAATGAGCAAGGCGATCGCTGATGGAACACTGTACGGATTTTTCGCGTCGGCTTGACAAATTTTCCAAAATACTTATAAATGATTGTATGATATGTTCCTCTTCACGAATACGATGGATGCTCTATGGTCGGTTGCTTTCAAGCACAGTGCTGCTGTTCGTGCTGTCGACGGCTGTGCCTGTGGTTCGGGGACAGAGTTGGGTAGAGCAGCCTGAATTTGTCCATGACGTACAGCCGGCGGGAGAGGATGAGGATGCCCCTCTCCTATCTCCTTACTGGCATTCCAGACTCCAGCAATGGGATACGCTTATTGTGGAAGAAGCAACACGCCGCGCGCTTGATCCTGATTTTGTCGCTTCTCTCATCTGGATGGAATCTGCCGGGCGTCCTCATGTGGTAGGGACAAAGGGAGCCACCGGGTTGATGCAGGTGATGCCTAAGGAAGAGGGGTTCTCCTGGCGACCTTCCCGTAAGGCTTTGCTGGATCCCGGCACTAATCTTTTCTGGGGCACACGCACGCTGGCAACGGTGATCTGGCAGGGTAAAGGGAACGTGTTCACCGCATTGGCCGCTTATAACGGTGGGTGGGATAAGATCGAGGCTCCCGGGCCGAGAGCCTTTGCGATGACTGTCTTACGGGATTATGCGGCTGCTCTGGCCATGCGCCAGGGGCTGGGCGAAGAGGCGCACTGGGTGGCCTTTTTTGCGGTGCTAACCCCCGATGTGCAGGGGCCTATTTGGGTGGCAGACTCCGCCCGTGAGGATGTTTATTTCTTCGGCGATTCTAACCGGCTGCCTGAAGGCGAACCGCTTATCCCGGAACGCGGATCCCCGACTTCGATCGTGGCGCACTGCGAGGAAGATGACGGCAGGACTTACGATGTAGGCGTATGGCTTTATTGGAGCGATGAAGATCAGTGGTTAGTGCCCTGATCGTCTGAAGGAAACAAGCATGTACGGAGGCCAGGATGGAGATCCTGGCCTTCTTTTACCACAGATTGGACAGCAGATGACGGACCGCAGATGACGCAGATTACACAGATGACGCAGATGACATTGGATTCCCGTGGGGATTGATAGAGGGGGAATATGAAAGCGGACTTGTTGGTGCATTCGGCGGCTCAGCTCTGCGTCGTGCCACCTCACGGTGGTGGCCCTCAACGAGGTGGGGATCTGGGCGATCTTGGGTTGATCGTGGACGGTGCTGTTGCTGTGAAGGATGGACAAGTCGTGGCTTCCGGCCCGACAGCGGCGGTGCGGGATGCGATTGCGGCGGCGGATCAGGAGATCGATGCTTCCGGCAGGGTGGTCTGCCCTGGCTTTGTGGACCCCCACACGCACCTTGTCTGGATGGGAGATCGTGCGGCCGAATTCGAGCAGCGGATTGCCGGCGCTACTTACATGGAGATCATGGCCGCGGGCGGAGGGATTATGTCCACCGTGCGGGCCACCCGTGGTGCTTCGGTAGAGGCGCTGGTCGCTGCAACCCGTGCGCGCCTGGATCGCATGATGGCCCAGGGATCTACGACGGTTGAGATCAAGACGGGGTATGGGCTGGAGACAGAGGCTGAACTGCGGCAGTTGGAGGCCATTGTGGCTCTGGATCGCCAACACCCGGTTACGCTTGTCCCGACTTTTTTAGGGGCTCATGCTGTCCCTGCTGAGCAGCGTGAATGCCCGGACGTCTACGTGGAGCAGGTAGCCACTGAGATGCTGCCTGCGGTGGCGGAAAGCGCCGAGCGGCTACACCTGTCCCGGCTGCCTTTCTGCGACGTGTTTTGTGAGGAGGGAACCTTCGACTTATCACAGACGCGGCGTATTTTGGGGGCTGCGAGCGCATTAGGTTTCCCGCTCAAGCTGCACGTGGATGAGTTCGAGCCGTTAGGGGGAACGCGCCTGGCCGTCGAGATGCGGGCTGTGTCGGTGGATCACTTGGTCAAGACTCCTCCGGAGGAGGTGCGGCTTTTGGGGAACTCCGAGACGGTGGGCGTTTCCCTCCCCTGTACCCCCTTTGGATTGGGGCACACAGAGTACACACCGGCGCGAGCTTTATTAGAGGCTGGTGGGGTATTAGCTCTGGCGACGGATTGCAACCCCGGCACCGCCTGGAATGAGTCCATACCCTTTGTAATAGCCCTGGCCTGCCGCTACCTCCGGCTGACCCCGGCACAGGCACTTGCCGCGGCTACGTTGAACAGCGCTTTTGCCGTTGGGCTGGGGCATCAGGTCGGGAGTCTTGCACCGGGATATGCCGGGGATCTGCTGATCCTCGATGTCCCTGATTACCGCCACCTGGGTTATCGTTTCGGCAGCCCCCTGGTGAGCCACGTGATCAAGGGGGGCCGGGTTGTGGCGCACAATGGCCAGGTTGTAGAGACTGCCTGATTTTGGATTGGC
>JAVEWB010000013.1:0-18406 GCA_034004765.1 Anaerolineae bacterium | reverse complement strand
GGAAATAGGAGTTAGGGCGACTCTCTCCTAATTCCTAACTCCCTAATCCTCATTCCTAACTCCTCACTCTCCTATACACCGCTACCGTCTCCCGCGCGGCGCGATCCCATGAGAATTCCGCGGCCCGACGGAGCCCCTCCGATCGCAGCCTCTCCCGCAGTGCCGCGTCCTTTGCCACCCGACGCAGCGCCTCTGCGATCGCCTCAGGCTCCTCGGGATCGAAGAGCAGCGCCGCATCCCCCACCACCTCGGGCAGCGAGGATGTGGCGGAACAGAGCACGGGCGTGCCGCAGGCCATCGCCTCCAGCGGGGGCAGACCGAATCCTTCGTACAGGCTGGGGAAGACGAAGGCGGTCGCGGCGCTGTAGAGTGCCGGTAGATCCTCGTCGGAAACGTAGCCGGTGAGCAGTACCCCCACGCGGACAGGGCTCTGCTCCAGCGCAGCGAAGAAATCATCCGAAAGCCACCCGCGCCTGCCGACGATCACCAGGGGGGGCACGTCACCGCGCTGATAGAGCGCTTCCCAAACGTGCAGCAGCCGCACCAGGTTCTTGCGCGGCTCGATCGTCCCAACGTAAAGCAGGAACTGCTCGGGCAGTCCGTGGCGGGCACGGACCGCGGCAATGGCCTCCGGAGGTTGGGGGCAAAAGCGTGGATCGGCAGCCTCGCGGATCACGGTGATCTTCTCGGGAGGTAATTTGTAGGCAGCGATGAGATCCTGACACGTCGTCTCCGAGACGGCGATCAAGTGCGTGGCCCGGCGGCAGAAGAGCGGCATGGTGAGATTCAGGTACCAGCGGTTGAGCGCCTTGTGGTGCCCCGGCAGATGGTGGAAGATGAGATCGTGGACAGTCAGCACCGTGGGCACACCCTGCAGCGGCAGCAGCAGATGTTCCGTCGCGTGGAAGAGCGCCGCATCGGGGAGCAGCCGGTTAAAGGGGAAGCGCAGCAACTGTCCCAGCCAGACGAGCATCCGCCAGGGCTTGTACCCCAGCCCCACGGTGGCGCTCATCGGCATAGGATCCAGCCCCGTCAGCGGCGTGATGCCCTGCTCGCGGTTGTAAAAGAGCGCCAGCTCATCCGGGATGAGCGGCTGAAGCGCACGGACCAGGCTCTCCGCGTAGCGCCCCAGCCCGGCGCGACGGTGGACGGCAGCAGAGACATCGAAATAAGTGAACACGCTAGGCCTCCTGCAGCAGGCTTTCGTAGATACGCAGAACGCGCTCGATCATGCGCTCCTGCGTAAACTCCTCCTCGACCCGCGCACGGCCGGCATGGCCCATCGTCTCGAGAGCGCCGGGGGTCTCCAACAACCTGCGGATCGCCGCGGCCAGTGCGGGGGGATCGTTGGGCGGGACGACGCAGCCGGTGACCCCATCCTGCACCACCCACGAGGTGCCGGTCCCGACCTCCGTGCTGATGCAGGGAAGCCCCGAGGCCATCGCCTCCAACAGCACCGTGCCGAACGCCTCGGAGCGGGCATTGGCGGGGAGTACAAAGAGATGCGCCCGGTGGTACTGCTCGGGCAGAGCATCGTCATCGACTTCGCCCAAAAAGCAGACACGCTCCTGAAGCCCCAAGGTCTGCGTCAGGGTGCGCCATTCCGCTTCCATCGGTCCGGTGCCCACGATGTTCAGATGCACACCCGGCAGCGAGGTCAGCGCGCGGAGCAGCGCATCGAGCCCTTTGTAGTAGCGCAGCCGTCCCACGGCCAGAAGCGTGGGCGGCCCGTCGAGCGGCGCTGCAGGCGGACAGAAGCGCTGCGCATCAACCCCCAGCGGGACGACCGCACATTTCTCCCTCACCGGGTTGAGCCAGGGTGAGGTTGCGATGTAGCGCGGGCTGGTGGCCAAAATGCAGTCGGCGTGACACAGCACCCGGCGCAGCAGCGGTCCGTAGAGGCGCAGCCACCCCTGCTGGCGCACCACGTCGGAGTGATGCGTGATCACCAGCGGGGTGCGCGGCTTGAGCAGCCAAGCCGTCACCTCACCCAGCGGGTAGGGGGAGTGGACGTGGACGACATCGGGGTGCAAGCGCGCCGCAATCCAAGGCTGCGCGAAGCTCAGCGGCATGGAAGCCACCGTCGCCAGCCGCCCCGCCTTGATCACGGTTACACCGTTGAGCGTCTCCTCGCGAGTGCGACGGCCCGGATCGCAGACCAGCACCGTCACCTGATGGCCGGCGGCAGCCTGCGCCTCGGCCAGGACCTTCACGTGGTTCTCGATCCCGCCCAAGACGGGGTAGTAATCTTTGTACAGGTGTAAGATCTTCATCGCTTACTCACAGGGTCCTTCAGACGTGCGCCGATAGGTGATGAAAACGCCGTGGTCAACGCGCCGGTAGCAGCGGTCTAAGGTCTCTCGGACCTCCGGCGACTGCGTCACAGCGGGCGACCGGTTGTCCTCTTTGGTCGTCCAAACCAACGTATCGATCTGTTCCCCGCGGAGCTTGTCGAGCAGCCCCTGCGGCAAACAGGCCGGACAGACATACGGATAAATTTCCTCGCCCGGCACCCCGGCATCATAGAGCACATCTTTGATCGCCAATGTAGTCCCTCCCACCGCCTTGACGGTGTCGATCGCCTGAAACAGATCGTCGTAACGATAGGTGTAGCGGTAACGCGTGCTGTAGTCGGCGGGGATCTGAACAACCAGCGTGCTCAGCATCGAGGCAGCCGCAAGAATGCCCAGCAGATAGATACCCGCCGGCCGCAGCAATAGCCTCCAACGCGCCACCAGGAAGAAGAGGCCGATGGCCATGCCGATCACGAGTGGGAAGGAGAGCTGAGCGATCAGGGTCATCCCCTCCCGCAAGCGCTGGGGCAGGTCCCCCAGGTCCGTCTCGAAGGTCAGCGTATAAAGGTCCCAGAGCGGGTCACCAATAACCACAAGAGCATAGACAACGTATGCAATGCCCAGCGCTGCGGCAAGGAGCCACACTTTGCGCGGCAGACCCTCGCTCACAGGGAGCAGCAGTGCCGCAACCAGCACGGCAATGACGGGAACTGCAGGGGCATGATACCGCGGGTACCCCCACGCCGGCACCATGATAACGGCGTAAAAGGCCATCATCGCGGCGACGTAAATGACCAGGAAATCCCGATCCTCGAGCTGCCGATTGAACACCCGACCGACTGTCTGGAACAGCACCAGTGTCAAGAGCGCCGTCACGGGCAGCGAGAGCCACAGCACGAATACCCCCATCGTCTGCGGCACGCGCGGAAGCAGTCCCCGGAAGTCGCCCGTGCTCGATAGATTTCCGAACGCCGGGCCGAAGAACGCGAAGGTGAAGCCGGTGAGCTGCCCGTAGAGCGCAAAGCTGACCACGAACAGGAGACCGCCACCGGCCGTGATGAGGGCGAGTTCGATCAGACGTCGTAGATCCCATCGCAGGAGATAAAAAAGGCCCAGGCTCCCGATGAGCACGACCGGTGTGGGCAGCTTGGTCCAGAGGGCCGCGGCGAGGGCGATGCTCAAGGCTGTGATCCGTTTGGGAGAAGGCCAATCCTGCGTCCGCTTCCACAGCCAGATGAAGCTCAGCAGCACGGTGGTCAGCAAGGTATTGTCGATGTCAACGAGCATCATGTTTTGGGGCGTCAGGGGGGCCAGGGCGTACAGCCAGACCGCCGCGATTGCGATGCGCCGGGAAGTCGGCGTGTCGCCCCAGAAGGCTTTCACGATCATGGGGATCAACGCCAGATTGAGCAAGGCGGTGAGGATACCCGGAATGCGTGCGCTGCCGGGCGTTTTGCCGAAGAGGGCCAGGCTCGCTTGCAGCAGGTGGACGTAAGCCTGCGGGTGCGGGATCAAGGCGCGGTCGTGGGCCCAATCTGCAGCGGCGCGATAGAAGTCCCATTCGTCCGCTAAGATCGGCTGCCAGGCCATGACAGCCGCAAAGCCAATGAGCACGCCCCCGGCAAAGAGGATATGGACAAGTACACCCTTATCGATTGTCTTATCCGGGTCACTTCTCATCTGTTTCCTCTGCGCTCTCCGCGTTCTCGGCGGTTGAAAAGGGATCACTCATGCGCCGGGGTATCGAAGCGCGGCGTGCGCCCGAGCCAGCTCGCCACGCGATAGCGCAGGATCAACCCGATCATGCGCGTCCCGACCTTCAGGGTGGTCTTGAAGGAGCCGGTGATCTTGGAGGTCCCCAGCCGACCGCGATAGTTGACCGGCACCTCGACCATGCGCGTCTCCATGAGGCGGCACAGCACGACCATCTCGGGGAGAAAATGTGAGCTGCCCACCGTCAAATGCGGCCGGAGCTTCTCCGCCGTGTCGCGATGGACGAGGCGCAGCGTGCAACCGCAGTCGGAGAGCGAAGGCGTGTTGAAGAGAAACTCCAACATCTTGGCAACGATCCAGTTTCCGGCCCGCAGGAAGATGCCCATGTTGGCCTCCGCCCAGATCAGCTCCCGCGTGGTGCGTGTGCCCATGACCAGTTCGAAATCGTCGGAATAGGCCAGCAACTTCAGGATATCCTTGCCCATGAAGGTGCCGTCCGGCTCGGCCAGAATGATCAGATCGCCGGTTGCCTCACGCAGGCCGCACTGGAGCGCGTGACCGTACCCCTGCTGCGTCTCTTTGACCAAGCGGGCCGAGGTGCTTTGAATCAGCTCCGCGCTGCGATCCCTGGAGTTATTGTCCACCGCGACGATCTCATCCACGTAGCCCGTGGCAAAAAAGTCCCGGATGGCGTCCGAAATGCCATCCTCTTCATTATAAACCGGGAAAACGACGCTGACGGATTTGCCCTGCCACATAGCCTGTTCCTATCCTTGCTTTGGATTGACCCAACTAGGGGGAAGATTCCGCGGGATCTCGATCGCCTCGAAAGGGCGGCTCTGCCGTGGGCCCACAGCCTTCGCCCATGCCGCCATCCTGCGCAGTCCTTCCTCAAGCGGAACCTGCGGGCGCACCCCAAAGACCTGCCGCAGTTTCTCATGCGAGCTGTAGGCGTGCTTCACCTCGTTGCGCGCCTCCAGGTGAAGGATCTCGGGCGCTGCGCCCATCGCCTGAGCCACCGCCTCCGCCAGCTCGTTCAGCGCACAGGGCGTATCCGACCCCACGTTGAAGACCTGATTCCGCGCAGCAGGCAGCTCGACCGCGTGCGCCATGAGGGGAGCCACGTCCGCGATGTAAGAGAAAGCGCGCGTCTGCGTTCCATCGCCGAAGATCGTCATCGGCTTGCCCTGCATGATCTGGTTCATGAAGATGCCGATCACATTGCGGTACTTGTCCCCGATGTTCTGGCGCTCACCGTAGACGTTGTGGGGCCGGAAGACGATGTAATCAAGCCCGAACATGCGATGGGTGGCTTGAAGTTCCATCTCCACGGCATATTTGGAGATCCCATAGGAGTCCTCCGGCTGCGGGACCATGGACTCGTCCAGCGGCAGTTGGCCTGCACCGTAGACCGCGATCGACGAGGTGAAGACAAAGCATTTGACATCGTGATTGACCGCCGCGTTGATCAAATTGACCGAGCCGACGAGGTTGTTCTGGTAGTTGAAATGCTTGATGAAATGGCTCAGCCCTTCGGCAGCGTAGGCCGCCAGGTGAAAAACGTAGTCGAAATGGTAGGATTCGAAAAGCGCTGCAATCTTGGCACGGTCGAGGACCGAAGTGGTCTCGAAAATCACCCCTTCGGGGACGTTGTCAAGGTAGCCGCCGCTCAGGTCATCCAACCCGACCACACGACAGCCCGTATGGACCAACTCCTCCGCGACATGCGACCCGATGAAACCGGCGGCACCCGTGACGAGAACTGTGGTCTGTGCCATAAAGCTCCTTTTCTTACCTGGTGTAAAGCGAGAGCACGGCCCGATAGTCGTAAGCCTCGCGATGGAGAAGCCGCGATTTGATCGCTCTGTAGATAGGATCCTGGGGAACGTAAGCCCACGTCTGTGCCAGCGTGTACTCAGTGTCAAGATACGTCTGCAGTTCCGTCGGTGCATTCTCACGGGTCTGGTCGCGTCCCAACGTTAAGACCCACACCCGCTTGACGGCATCGGTTCGCGCAGCAGCCAACGCCGCCGCCTCATCCTGAAAGTCCGGTTGGCGGGCCTGCATCCGATCGTAATAATAGTAAAACCCGCTGTCCTGCGGGCTGTAAATCACGTCGCCGGCTTGCAGTTCACTGACGACCTGCGCCGCAATCTCCCGGGCGGGGGTCAGGTAAATCGGATTGAGGAAATGCTGATCGGTGTAATAGTTGAAAAGGCTCATCGACCAGCTTACCAGAACCACAAAGGGCACAGCACGCTGCACTATACTCTTGGACGGCGCGTATCCTCCAAACAGGAGGAAAGCGTAGGGAAGCGCAAAGAAAGCGCGTGCGGGCATGCTGACAAAAGGCGTGCGCGGTGAGATCAGCGTCGTCACCAGGATCATCCCCAGAACGGGAAGCGCAATCATCCCCAGAAGGGGAAGCAAAAGGCCGCGGCCCTTCTTGCGCCAATTCAGGAAGCCCGTAACAAAAAGCACTAACACGGCAAGTCCACCGGCAACCGCAAGCATATGCCAGGGGAAAAGGCTCTCCCCCAATGCCAGCGCGTAGGCCGTATACCCCACTTTCAAGAGCAGCCCCATCACGCTGAAACTCAGGTCGGCAGCGCCCTGTCCCGTGCGCACGGTCTGATCGAGCACAATGGGAATCCAGGGGGCCAGCGTCAAGGCGCTGAGAGCGCCTGCGGCCAGCCAGGAGAGCAGTTTCCTTTTGCTCTTGAACGCGAGGACGAGCCCTCCATGCGCGATCAGCAGCAGGGCAGTGAGATAGAACGTGTAGACCGCCGCAGAGGAAGCCACAACGTAGGCAATCCAGCAGCGCTTTTTATCCATGGTGAGCGCCTGCCACAGCATCACCGTCGCCAGAAGGCCGAAGCATGCAGCCAGGCCGTAATAGCGGGCCATCCGACCGTACAGGATGACCACCGGCGCCATCCCCCACAGCGCGGCACTCATCCCGGCAGCACGCGGGCCCTTCCACGCCTTCGCCAGACGGTAGAGAAGGGGGATACTCAGCCATGCCGCCGCCACGGAAGGCCAGCGGAGCGCGAAATCGCTGAAGCCGCTCCAACGCGTCCACGTGCGCACCAACAGGAAATAGAGAGGAGGATGGACATCCGCGGCAGTACGTTGGATCAAAGCTTTAAAAGAGAGGCGAGCCCACTCGACGGTGAACAGTTCATCCGTCCACAGGCTCTTGCCTTCGAGGTCAATCATGAGCAGCAGCCAGGAAACCAGGAGCAAGGGCACCAGAAAGCGCCACGGCCTGGATGTATGCGGCTTTGAATGGAAGTCTATGAATCCCATGCTCCTACCTGAATCGCAAAGGCTTCTTAAATTCTACCATGAGGGAACTGTAGGACAATCCGCCGGATTGTCCATTCATCTGTGTAATCTGTGGATAGCATAATCCACAGATTACACAGACTTCACAGATTATCGAGCGACTTTCGAGGTGCAAGAGTCGCTTCGATCTCCTCGCGGATGCGTGACTGAAACCGCTCCAGACTTGCGTGCTGAAGCGCGACCGAGCGGGCAGCGTCCCCGGCAGCCCGGAGCTTCTGCGGCTCCGCGAGCCGGTCTTGCAGCCGTGCCTCCAGTGCCGCACTGTCCCCGACGGGGAAAAGCATCTCAGCGGAAAGCAGATCAGGAGCGCGCCCTACCGGGGTGCTGAGCGCGGGCACGCCGCAGGCCAATCCCTCCAGCAGGACCAAAGGGCCGGTCTCGCGTTCAGAGGCGACCACCAGCAGATCCAGCGCATTGAGCACCTCCGGGAGATCCTCCCGCCTTCCGAGGAAGTGCACGTTCGGGCCGGCCATCTCCCGCAAGCGCCGGCCGTACGCGGCACTGGCCGCATCCCCGGGGCGAGGGTCGCCGACAATGACGGTGTGCACGCCGGCGGGCAGATGCTGCACAGCCTCAAGAAGCACATGCTGCCCTTTGAGTGCGATGAGATCCCCCACCATACCCACGACCGGGGCATCCCCAGAAATCCCCAGCGCATTGCGGACCTCCGCGCGCCAGGCAGGTACCGGCCGGAATTTCTCCGTATCCACGCCGTTGGGGATCACGACCGTCTTGGCAGCCAGTGCGGGAAACTGCCGGGCCGCGGCTTCGGAGACGCAGAGGATCCGTCGCACGGCGGGGAGCTTCCCGATCGTCCGCAGCAGCGCCAGCGTCTTTTCGTCCCCCAACAAGTTATGGTGGTGCCAGAGGATCGGACGTCCGGCCAGTGCTGCGGCGAAGGTGCCCCACACGAAGGTGCGCGCGCTGTTGGCGTACACCAGATCGATGGCCTCGCTGCGGATCAGCCGCCGGACGTGTAGGGTCAGGTAAGGGAGTCGAGCGGCGTAAGCCAAGACGTCCCCGAGCGTCTTCTGGACCAGCGTATAGTCGCCAAGAGAGGCAAAGGTGCAGGGAACATCGAACGCCCCCAAAGCCTTAGAAAGCGGCCCTTCGGCGGGCAGCAACACGCGCAGATCACCCACAGCGCGCAGTGCCGGGATCATATCGAGCAGCACCTGCTGCCCGCCGGAAATCGTAGGCAGGCTCTCCAGAACAAGCAGGCGCGGGCGTGGTTTCTCCGGCATAGGGCGCTCCTCGGAGCTACGGCTGGGCCTCGGGCAGGCGCAGCGCGTACTTGATGCGCTGGGGGAGGAGCTTCCTCAGCAGGCGGCTCTTGAGCACGCTCCAATAGAGCCAGGATTCCCAGAACAACGGCCGCAGCCGCAGCGCCTCTTGAAAAGCGTGTAGGGCGGACGCATCTTCACGCGCGGCCAGGTAAATCTTCCCCTTACGATAGGCAATCGCCGCACGCATGCGACGCCGGAGGGGTGGCGTCAAATCGGGGTCGGCAGTCATAACTTTGTCCAGCAGCCGATCATGGGCCTGCACCCAGCGCTGGGTCCCGGAGGTAAGGCTCCCAGTGACCTGATATTCATAGGCAACCAGCGGCTCCGGGATCAAACGGATAGGGAAACGCCATGCAATTCTGAGCCACATATCCCAGTCCTCGCAGGGACTCACCGATCCATCGAACCGCCCCATCTGTGTCAGGCAGTCGGTCTTGGCCACGGCAGAAGAAGTGAGGACGAAATCCCGCTGCAGCAAGGTGTGATAATTGCGACTGCCCCGGTCTTCACTGCGGTAAGTCCACAGCTTCGTCCCGGCCTCATTGAAAAAATCGACCTGCGAATAAAACAGGCCCACCTCCGGTGCGGCGGAAATAGCCTGTGCGACCCGTTCGAGCTTCTCGGGATACCACCAATCATCCGCATCCAGGAACGCGAGATAAGCTCCGGAAGCATACTGTGCTCCCTGATTGCGTGCACCCGCGACGCCCTGATTGGCTTGATAGTGGTAATGGACCTGCGTGCCGAAAGGCTCCAGGACGCTGCGGGTCTCGTCGGTCGAGCCATCGTCGATGACCCAGATCTCATACTCCTTGAACGTCTGGGCCAGCACACTCTTGACAGCCCGTGTGATCTTGGAGGCGCTGTTGTAAGTGGGAATGATGACGGAAAATAGGGGTTTCATGACGTCGGTTGACCTCCTGAAAGATGCAGCGCTTCGAACAACTGCTGAAAGCGCCGCTGGTACGTGTGGTCGCGCAGAGCGCGGTCATGGGCGGCCCGGCGGACTTTCTCTGCTGCCTCTGGGTGCGCCAGATAGAAGCGCGTTTTGTCCAACAGTTCATAAGCACTGCGATAGACCACGACTTCTCGATCCGGTTCGAAATGCTCGGCCAGTTCGTCCAGGTAGCCCGTACAGTAGAGCGCACCGCACATGGGGGCTTCGAACTCACGCAGGTGCAGATGGCGCGTCACCGGCCGGCTGGGATCGTGGCGATCGTATACCTCCAGGAAGCCCAGACTGATGTGGCTGCGGCTGTAGAGCGTGATCAGCTCCTCGTCGGAGACCGGCGGGTGCATGTTGGCGGGGAAACGCGCGCTCAAGCGGCGGCGGAAATCGAGCTCCGCCAGCTTGGCCGAGGCCCACAGTTGCGTCTCCGTCGCGCGCGCCGTGGCCGCCCGGAAGATGAACCAGTAACGTTTGGCCCACGCCCGCCAGGGGTTCAAGTCTCCGGAGGTCCAGCCGGGCCCGTAGGCGTGTGCATCGACGCCGTTTTCCAGAAGGTGAGCGACATACTGCGCCCGCAGGGCGTAGTTCGCGCCGACGAAAGAGGCGTCGACCGTCCTCGGCAGATCGAACGGCTTGAAGTAGCGTGGGTTCGACGCCATTGGCCACCAGAGCGGCGTCGCGCCGATCGCCAGGAACTTCTCGCGTGCGTCCTTCTCAGCGTGCAGGTTGTAGTCGAAATGCGGGGAGATCTCATCCACCAGATCAAACTGGTGCGCGTTGTTGCACGAGAAGTTACAGGTTGGCACGCCGGACTGACGCAGAAGGTCCAGCACACCGGTGTCCACCATCCCATCCATGAGGTAAGCGAAGATCAGGTCGAACGGCTTCTGCGCGTGTTCCTGGCGAAAAGTCTCCAAGAGACGCTGGCTGAAGTCGGTACGCGCCTGGCGATCCTGCCGCCGCATCGCCTGCCGCCCCGCCTCGGCGGAGAACAACACGACCTCGTGCCCCATCTCGACGAGCGGCTCGTAGAGATTGCGGTACCAGGTCCGGTTGCCGCCGACGGCTGTATTCGCCGAAGCTTCTAAGATTTGAAAGATACGCATGGGTTTCCCTTACTTAAAATAGCTCTCGACACGCTTCCAGAAAGGATAGCAAACGGTCAATCCTATGGAAATAGGTGTGTTCCGCAAAAACGCGCCGAAGCGCCTTGAGCGCGATCGCATTGCGCTCTTCAGGGCGATCGATGTAATACTGGAAAGCCTTGAAGAATTCCTTTTCCCCTTTGACTCTTACCAACTCGTCGGCGGCGAAGAAACGATCAGTAACCGCCGTCCAGTCCGTAATCTGAAAAGTGCCGCATGCCGCCACAGAAAACGTGCGGTCGGTAATCTCGGCAGGGAGCTGAATGAGAAAACGCATTAAAGGATTCGGAGCAATCCGCGTGCGAGCGTAGAAAGAGGGCATCGCCTCAGAGGGGATCGGTTTAGCGCCGAAACTCCATTTCGGCCCCGCCCAGAGCCCATAATACCGCGCAAGAATGGGTCGCATATAGCGCCAGGTGACTTTAACACGGTCAATGCCATGGGAGGTCGCCATAAAGTAATCGAATTCCTTTTGGGCCGCCAGCGGATAATGATCGATTGGATTACAACCGTGAGGTAGTGCCAGGTACTTAAAGCCTGCCCTGGCCCATTCCGCGAAGTGGTCCGCGAAGAATTCATCCACCATCATGCTGAAGTAAGCATCGACAGATTTTTGGGAACGCGCCAGGTCCAGCCGCCACTGATCCTCTGCAGAAAGACGGGGTTTGGGGAACCAGTGCTTGACGACCGGCGTGAAGAAACGGAAACACCCATGGGCTTTCTTGTACCGGCAAATGTAATCCAGGTCGAGCGAACGTAAAACCTCAGGGAGATCCATCGAGATAAAGACATTGGGCTGGAATGCTTCCCACTTCTCATGGAACTGGGGGTCGTCACGTTCGACAGTAGCACAGGGGATACCCGTATATTCAAGGCACTGTATCAAGTCCTGGAACCAGATGACACCCACGCCAACCTTCGGCATCTGAAACAGAAAACGATAGCCGGAATTCTGATGTCGCAATTTGTAGTCTGTCAGGACAGCCTGACGAAGGATCTGCCCCGTCTCCACGATGTCAGGAGCAGTCTGTTCATCCGGGCGCGTGGATTTTCCACATCGCTGACCGCGGTTGTATGCCAGCTTGAGCGCCCACTCTTTGGGCATAATCATGGCGTAGTCTGCCAGAAGGGTGATGTAATGGGCTATATTCTGTGTCCTGGCGGTCAAGTGCTGCATAGCATCCCTTTCTTAACACAATCTAAGGCAACGCTGTCTCATCTTCGCGTGATCCGGCACCATAAACGCTTAAGATAATCCGGTGCAAGGGTCAAATTCGTTTTGGCAATGTTCAACCAGGTCATAGGTTTATCTCGCTGCAAATCCAGCGTATATTTGCAGATCAACGAAGCATCGTAGACATTCTGTACACCAAAGTCATCGCAAAACATACCCAGACACTGCAGTGGGATTCTGTAGCCAGTCACGGGCTCTGTTGCGGGCACAGGTTGATAAGGAGATTGAGCAATTTGCGACATCACGTCAGCCTCAATTCCGTAATGCCGGCCGATTTCTTGCAATGCTTCCACAACTCGATCATAGATCACCCCAGAAGAAGCATGTATCGCTTCCAGCAGAGCACGCCTGACCACCTTCTTAATATCGACCGGCGGAGGGACAACCTCAGGAGCAAGGTGATCGCGGGCCTGAAAGAAAGCTTCGGCGGTCAAAATGGGAATGGAGGGCGCCATAACTAAATCGTTGTGAAAGGGTAAGTTTTCTTCTTCCAGGAACTTATTGGCCGCCGCGTCCTGATCTCCGGCGCTGAAATAGGAGCTTCCTCCACTGTGATGAGAAGTTCCGTTAACACTATAAGGTTTAAATGAGTAGTAATAAGTATCCAGCACACAGGACAATGCTATCGCAGAATAAGCATCTGGAATGCGCGAGTGGAAAAATTTCCCTGAAGCGTCTTGGGCACGGCGGATTGCCGTCATGCTGACAACACTGTTGTATAAACAGGGCAAGTTATTGTAAAAACGAGGGAATTTCCAGCCAGCGGCATCGAAATCTGCCACGTTCTGCAATGCTTGTCTTGCATTGTACTGCATAAGCCGTCTGCTCAAAGGAATAAGCAAATAGTTCCGCTGATTCTCAAACATGGCATCGGGCCAACTGTAATCGGCTTTCTGCCAGCTCAATGCTTCCGGGCCTCCCAACTGCTGAATCAAGGTGTTCAATTCAGAAATGGCTCCCGGCAACAGTCCATCATCGTCACCGACGAAAGTAACGTAACCCTCGTCTACATGAGAAAGCGCAAATTCCCAGTTATGGGACATACTCAAACGCTTTCCTGTGCTTACATAGCGAATCCGGGGATCCTTAAAAGAGTCGACCACATCCCGGGTATCGTCCTGGCTAAAATTATCGCTTACCAGGATCTCGAGAGCATCGTAATCCTGATTCGTACAGGTACGCAGCGTCCACAGCAGCGTATCACACCTCTCACGAGTAGGAATAATCACCGTGAATTTAAGAGCTTGATCTGATCCAGAGTCTTGCTTCGCCATAAGTTCTCGCTTATCTCGGTCAACAACCGTAAAGATTAACGCAGGCCGTTCCAGATTGTGGCCGAGTTCGCTCGGCGTTTCGCTCATGAGCCACCTGCACCATCCTACAATAGTCAGACATGGGGACTGTCAACACTCTCTTCAAAGCACGCTTGAAACCGACACATTCTTCATCGATAAAAATAACAGCATCACAAGCCATGTCAAGACTCGTTCCATGAGGACAAGTAATCACCGGGACATCATAACTGATTGCCGCACGCACCACTCCTGAAGTCAGGTACCACCATCCGTGATTGATCACAAAATCCGAAGCACAGAGAATGTCCCGGAAAGTAGCCTCAGGCAGAGAATTACTCAGGACTAGAATTCCTGTTTTATATCACCAACGCTCGTTGACTCCAGGTAGACTGATGCTTATTAAATCGCGCCGTAAAGAAATACGAACTACAGAATCTCACCTTGAGCATCTACAAAGATAGCCTTTAAATTCAAACTAAAACAAGTTTCTCTGATTTCGAATAGGTAAGCTGGGTTCATGACGATAACTACCAATGACATGGGAGAAGCTTTACACAAAACCTCCGGAGATTCAATCCGGCGTCCAGTTACAGGCACATAGCATCCTTGCTTAGTTTTATTGATATCAACACAAAAATCCAACAGATCGTTGTTAGGATCAATCAAATAAGAAAAAATTACGCCCTTTGTCGCCATTCCCCAAACAGCGATCGTATATCCATCATTTTTCAGGTTCTGTATTTTTCTTCGCGTTTCTGATATCTGTAAGTTTTCACTCCTTGAATAACAAGTCAATGCATCAATCAATTGCGGTGGAGTCGTTCTACAACTTACCATAGTCTTAAGAGAAGGAGCAGTCTTAGCTTCACACCAAAGATACTGACCCCCAAATGCGTTCTGCACCATTTCAGCGCTAAACCCGGCCATCTCCATGATATAGGCTAGACTATCAGGAATAAAATAATTACAATGTTCGTAGCAAAAATCCCAGAAAGCACCATGTTCTATAATCCACCACAGATCAGGGACCTCAAGGAAAAAAGGCACCCCTGGAAATTTCTTCAAAGCACGCTCTATGGATTTCAGAAAGGATAACGGGAAATGGATGTGCTCCAAAACATGCCTACAGATTACGAGGGCCGGTTTCTCAGGAATATACTGTTCTTGAAAGAAATCTTTGATAAACTTAACCCTCTTATTCTTCTCTGATATATCATCAGGCTCATAGCTGGGATCAATCCCAAGTCCCCGGAGATCCGGAAACATTTCAGTTACCATCTTTAGAAATGTCCCCTTGCCACAACCTATATCAATTACCAGCCCCCCATTCGCGGCATACTTTTGATGAAGATAGGCGGCAATCTCTTCGTAATAGTGAACCATAACATTCGAAGAAACACTATTGTCATATCCCTCATCATATCTCAAAAGGTCCGGGTCAAAATCAATATTACAAGCAAATCCACATACTGGGCATACTGCTAAAGTAAACTCTCCGCACGGGATATTCTTCGCCTTGTTTTCCTGATTAAAAACGTAGTTTTGCATAGTGGGAAGTTTCCCTCTTTTTACAGTCATGACCATCTGCGGATTCTCACAGATTGGGCAGCAATGAGGTACTAACATTATGGCTCACCCTCCTCAGCCATTCGCTTGCTTTGTCAAGTTGTGGTTACCTTCATTAATCAAAAAACTTCTTTGACACAAGTTGGTTTTATGAAGATTTACATCTACAAGGGAGTTCAAAGTATTCTCCGCAGAGCCAACTGCTCAAATATCTGAAGACGAAGCTTAGGAGCCAACAGGGCTGCCGCCCCAAGTGATAGAAATGCAATCAGTGCCAGGCTAAAAAGCATACCCAGTGGTGGTAAATCAGCCCTCAGGGCCCATTTTCCCAATAACGCCACGCAGAGTGAGCCCACCAGCGGGAGCCCAACATCCTCGAAATACCATTTCCACTGCTCCCCCTGGAGAAGCCGCCGATGCATGATAGGGAGTTCAATCAGAACGTAGCCGCCATTGAGAATACCCCACACCGCAGCTCCCCCAACCGCCCCATAGAGAGAGATAAGGCCCAACATTAGGGGTACCATAAGTATAATAGCAACAGTGTTCGTGTACAGGGTCAACCTGGTCCAGCCATGAGCCAGTTGCAAAAGGTAGGGCAGTCCCATCAATCCGTTCAAAGCCGTGCCTATCGCTATCAAACTGACCAGAGGGGCAGCATGGGTCGCCGTAGTGAGATCTCCGGTCCAAAGTAAAAGGATCTCAGGTGCAAACAAAGCCAGAATGATCGCAGCAGGCAGAATCAGCACCGATGAGAACTGACAGCTAAGATGATAAAGCCTTTTAAGCTCCTCCTGATTTCCCTGACTGACTAGCTGAGAGAAGCGCGGGAAAACAGCATAATTCACAGGATAAGAGAGCATTAAAAGATTGGTGGCCACGGTGTTCGCCAATGTATAGTAGCCAAACAACTCCAAAGTCAGCACTTTACTCAAGATTACTTTATCAAACTGCGTCAAAATAAGAGAGAGCACAGAAATACCGCTCATCCCCGCGGCAAAGCGCCAGACGCTTTTGAGCAAATTGCAATTGAAACTGGCAGAGGAGAGAGCCTGCGGCAGTCCACGCCACAAAGCGACAGTTAGGGTCAGCGTCTGAACGGTACTGGTGAATGCCTGCCAGATAAAGAATGCTTGAATAGTAGGGGAGATCAACCAGAGAATCAAGATAGCACCGATCCCCCGCACCGCAGCCGTTCCGACATTGATCATGTTCAATGTGACCTGCTGCTGCATCCCCCTCAACCCACCGGAATAAAGGCTGATGGGCCATTGGACCGTCATGATCAGTCCCATCAAAGTGACAGCTTGCCGGACTGTTGAAGTAGGGAGAGACTCGGCCTGCACCCAGTCTTCCGCAATCAAAGGAGCCAATGCCAAAACGATGATCCCGATCAGCAAAGCCACAACCCAATAAACCACCTCGAGCGTGCGCACCAAATCACGCATTTCCTGAGCAGGATCGGGCACAGCAGAAAGTCTGGCGAGTTCGCGGTTCAACGTCTGACTTAGTCCCATATCCAGAAGCGCGAAAGTTGCACCGAGGGTACTGAAAACTCCTACCAGCCCATAGGCCTCGATGCCCATAAACCTGATATAGAGGGGCACAAGAGCAATGGACAGCAGCACACCAAGGACATTACCGGCGTAGTTGGCCAGAATGTTATGCCGCAATCGTTGCATGGTGGTCGCTCAAATCCTCGATGTGACGCAGGTCAGGCTCAACGCACCCTACGCAGCCAGGCATCAGGCCAATGGGTGATAGCCTCGGTAAGATCACTCTCATTGAAAGGCCATGCAGGCTGCTCAATGACAAATTCCGGATGAACACTAGCGAACTCAATTGCCGCTTCAGCAGGGTTATTCCACGTCCATTCAGCTTCGCCACGGGGCACATCATAGAGATCTCTCATACTGCCATCCATCGCCACAATGTAAGATCCAGGAGTAATCAAGTCGTGATAGGCACTAAGTTCTCCAAGGACATGCTCCTTGGTGTGCTTGGAATCCAGGAGAACCATCACCGTTTCTCCATGCTGGACAAGTGATTTGACCTGATTCACAATTTCTGGTGCGGTTGAATCTCCTTCGATAAGCGTGATCAAGGGAAACAGCTCATGCGCTTCGAGGGCCTTTCGATTATGGGGACGGATTTCGATATCCACTCCGATCACACGCCCCTTGTCCATCGCCTTACACAGGCTCGCGTAGAGGATCAAGGCCCCCCCATGAGCAACGCCACACTCAATAATCACGTCGGGCTTGACGCGATAAATGACCTCCTGAATCCGAATAATATCTTCCGGAATCTGAATGATAGGTCGGCCCATCCAGCTAAAGACATAAGGATATTTGGCATTCCAGCCTACTTTGAGCCATTGATGTGAGATAAGCTCGAAAGATTCTTTGGAATAGAGATCTATCGTCACGCTGTGGCCGCTATCTTCTTTCACCAGCGTCTTGCATTCTGTGTCGATAATAAGTTTCATTTGTATCCCACCGTTCTATATGAATGTTATCGCAAAAGGGTCTTTAGCTATAGATGAAACATCGCAACTGAGACCACACCTCGTGCTAAAGCGCCGGGATGCGGGTTTTCCACCAGAGGATGGACTCCTCAATCCCCGCCTCAATCTCGTAATGTGGGTGCCATCCCACTTCCTCCTTCAGGCGACGCACATCGGCAACCAGAAGAGGTGGATCATTAGGCGCCGTTAGAAGAGCGCCCAAGCGGATCAAGTCCTCACGGCCGAGCTGCGTAGCAATCTTATACACAAAATCTCTAATGCTGAGTGGGCACCCAGAGGCGATATTGACAGGGCCGGAAACATCCTTATCCAACAGCGCAACAAAAGCATCGGCCACGTCCTTGACGTAGAGAAAGTCACGGATTTGATTACCGTGTGAACACAGAGCCGGTTCCTCCCTCAACAATGCACTGATCACCGATGAGACTAGTCTGCCCGGTTGTTCGTAGGGGCCATAGAGAAAGAAAATACGCCCCCACGCCGCACTCAACCCCATCTCACGAGCAAAAGCCTCTAAAAGCTGACAAAGGGCCTGTTTGCTCGCTCCATACAAAGTCCTGGGGTGAAGAGGGGTAACAAGCTCGGAGCAATACCCATAATCCCAGTCGTATTCCATGCAACTTCCTGCCATTACAATGCGCTGACCACCGACATGCGCAAAGGCCTGAAGCAGTTCAAGGCTGGCCTGTACCCAACGCAGATTCTCCGGGGAAGACCAATACTTACCTGGCGCGACGTACCAGGCGAAGTGCAAAAGATGGGATGGGGCAATGGATTCAACCAGCCGACGTATCTGCAGCGCATCTAAAAGATCCACCTGGTGCCACTGGACATCAACTTCATCCAACAAAGGGGCATCCAACATCGTGGCGTGGATCTCATATCCATGTTCAAGAAGCAAGGGAAGACACTGCCGCCCTATGAACCCCGCTGCACCTGTGATCAAAACACGCTTCATACTGTAAAGTCCGGCCAACACAGATCTTTCTCAGAGATGACGGTAACGTCCAACGGCCACTGTATGCTAAAGGTTGGATCATCCCACCGCA
>JAVEWB010000272.1:2285-3858 GCA_034004765.1 Anaerolineae bacterium | reverse complement strand
GGCCAAATCCACCCTTCGAAGCTCCGGAGTTTGCCATCACGGCAATGGGGCCCAAGGGATCCAGGTTCTTCGCCACCGCCTTCGAGACATCCTCACGAGCACGCGACCAGATTTCGATGGTGCGGTTGTACTGCTCGTCCTCGGTGAGAAGTCCGCGGCGGTATTGACGCTCAATTTCCGTGACATCCTGAGTAGCTGTCGTCATGATCGCTTCCTTGGCCTCAGGCACCGTCAGATCATACACGGAAATCGTCACACCGGAAATAGTAGCATACTCAAAGCCCAACATCTTGATATCGTCGGCAAATTTAACCGTTGCTTCCCGCCCCAACTTGCGATAGCACAAAGCGATCTGATCATTCAGATCCCCCTTGTTCATGGGGGTGTTAACGTAGCGCAGTTCATCGGGCACAATGCGGTTGAAGAGCGCCCGGCCCACCGTCGTCTCGATCGGCTGAGCGGGAGCGGGCAGGTTGTCGAAGACCTGCGCAACCAACACGGGCGTGTGCAGCGTCACCTGTCCCAGCCCATAGGCCATCTCGACCTCATTGAGGTCCATAAAGGCCCGCAGCGGTTTGTCCGTCCGCGGCGTATCCATCGTCATGTAATAGATGCCCAGGCACATATCCTTCGAAGGCCCAATGATGGGCTTGCCGTCCGCCGGTTTCAGCAGGTTCTGCGAAGCCAGCATCAACTTACGTGCCTCTTCGACAGCCTTGCGGGAGAGCGGGACATGGATAGCCATCTGATCGCCATCGAAGTCCGCATTGAAGGCCGCGCACACCAGGGGATGCAACTGAATCGCCTTGCCTTCAATCAAAAGCGGCTCGAAAGCCTGGATTCCCAGGCGGTGCAGGGTCGGCGCACGGTTGAGGAGCACCGGGCGGTCGGAGATGACCTCCTCGAGGACTTCCCACACCTCAGGGCGCTGCCGCTCGATCAGGCGCTTGGCAGCCTTCACATTGGTAGCATAGTTGTATTCCACCATGCGTTGAATCACAAAGGGACGATAAAGCTCCAGGGCCATCGTCTTGGGCAGCCCGCACTGGTGAATATTCAAATGCGGCCCGACCACGATCACAGAACGCCCGGAGTAGTCCACACGCTTCCCCAGGAGGTTGCGGCGGAACCGGCCTTTCTTGCCCTTGAGCATATCGCTCAGCGATTTAAGCTGGCGGCGGCCCCTGCGGCTCATCGCCTTGCCGCGCTGGCTGTTATCGATCAGGCTGTCCACTGCTTCCTGAAGCATCCGCTTCTCGTTGTGGATAATGACCTCGGGGGCTCCCAGGTCGAGCAGACGCTTAAGGCGATTATTGCGGTTGATCACCCGGCGATACAGATCGTTCAAGTCAGAGGTGGCAAAGCGACCACCATCAAGCTGCACCATCGGGCGCAGTTCCGGAGGCAGCACCGGCAAGACGGTCAAAATCATCCACTCAGGACGATTGCCACTCTTGCGCAAGGCGTCCACCACGCGGAGGCGGCGGGTAGCCTTCTTACGACGCTGTGCCGAGTGCCCACGGCGCACCTCGTTCCACAACTCCTCCGAGGCTGCATTCAGATCAAGCCGCGA
>JAVEWB010000272.1:0-2185 GCA_034004765.1 Anaerolineae bacterium | reverse complement strand
TGCCACTCTTGCGCAAGGCGTCCACCACGCGGAGGCGGCGGGTAGCCTTCTTACGACGCTGTGCCGAGTGCCCACGGCGCACCTCGTTCCACAACTCCTCCGAGGCTGCATTCAGATCAAGCCGCGAAAGGATTTCATAGACCGCTTCCGCGCCCATGCCGGCCCGGAAGGCCTGCCCCCACTTCTGGCGCAGTTCACGATACCGCACTTCATTGAAGAATTGCAAAGGCATCAGCCCCAGGAGTTCCTCACGTTCGGAATCGTAGCGCGCGCGGATGATCTCCGTCTTGTCGTGGAGTTCCTCACGGATGCGATTAATCTGATCTTGCACACCACCCGCCCAAGCTTCGCGATCCTCAGTTTGAGAGGTCGTGGCCTCTTGCGCTCGCTGATGAATATCAGATTCCAGCGCATCCAAAGCATCCTGGGCGACCGTGCTGAGAACGGCATAATAATCCCGCCGCACGATCTCACCGGCCTCGACAATCACCGTGTCGGTGGGCGTAAAGATAATCGCCTCGCTGCTCTCACGGTCCATCAAGCTGTTCAGCCGTTCCTTCAGCCGACGGGCTTCCGACAGGATCGCCTCGGTGCGAGTGTTGAGTTCCTCATCATCTTTGGCCTTGCGAGATTCCTGTGCAGCATGGAGTTGGTCACTCTCCTCCGACAAGCGGGCATCCAGAGCGGTAATCTGCTTCTGCGCAGCCGCATCAAGCAGAGCAATCTGCTCCTTCTCCTGCTCATCGAGCCGCTTCAACGCACGCTGGCGAGCTTCCTCATCCACCTCGGTCACAATGTACTGAGCAAAATAGAGCACTCGATCCAGGTTCCGCTTGCTGATATCCAGCAAGATGCTCAAATGGCTGGGAACCCGACGGGTATACCAAATGTGAGCGACAGGAGCCGCGAGGGTAATATGCCCCATGCGCTCACGACGCACAGAAGAGCGTGTGACCTCGACGCCACACTTATCGCAGACAATACCCCGATAGCGAATGCCTTTGTATTTACCGCAATAACATTGGTAATCACGGCTGGGTCCAAAAATTGCTTCACAGAAGAGACCATCTTTCTCCGGGCGGAGTCGACGATAGTTGATAGTCTCAGGCTTGGTGACCTCCCCATAAGACCAGGAGAGGATCCCTTCCGGCGACGCCAGATTCACGCGCAACATCTTAAAAGTACGCGCTTCGGTCATATGTTCGTCACGTTCCATCGATTTTCCCCCTGTCCCAATCCCCACAGCATAAAAGAAGCGACTAAGGCCCATTCCATCAATCCCTCAGCGCTTCTACATTCATTAGACATTTTCAGGCATTGGCATTATAACCATAATCATGCAAAAGTCAATCAGAAAATTTTAACATGGAATCTTGCCCCAGTCGGACTTTAGGGTATACTTATTCTAAGCACAACTTCTCATGACCTTAAGGAGACAAAGCTATGCGTTTCCCACGCTCAGCCGGAATTCTGTTGCACCCCACGGCCCTTCCCGGACGATTCGGGATCGGTGAAATCGGAGAACCTGCTTTTCGATTTGTCGATTTCCTGGTCGAGAGCGGCCAAACCCTCTGGCAAATCCTCCCATTGGGCCCCACCGGTTACGGGGACTCGCCCTACGCCTGCTTCTCTGCCGCTGCAGGGAACCCCCTTCTCATCAACCTGGAGTGGCTGCAGGCGGAAGGAGACGTCAGCAGTGAGGATCTGGCCCAGGCTCCCAAATTCCCCGAAGCCACCGTGGATTTTGGAAGGGTCATCTCCTTCAAAACTGCCGTCCTGCACCGGGCCGCGCGCAATTTCCGCAAGCACGCCGACGACGAACGCAAACAGGCGTTCGAGGACTTCTGCACAGACAATAGAATCTGGCTCGAGGATTTTGCCCTCTTCATGGCGCTGAAAGAAGCCCATGGAGGAGCGGTTTGGAATACCTGGGAATGGGAATTAGCTTCTCGGCAGCCCGAAGCCCTGGAGGCATGGCGGGAGCGGCTCGACGAAGCCGTCTACGCTCACTGCTATTTCCAGTACCAATTCTTCCGGCAGTGGGGTGAGCTCAAGCAATATGCCAACGAGCATGGCATCCAGATCATTGGCGATATCCCCATCTTCGTGGCCTATGACAGCGCGGACATCTGGGCCAACCCGGAGCTGTTCAAGTTGGACGAGAACCGTCTCCCCACCGTGGTCG
>JAVEWB010000271.1:0-3873 GCA_034004765.1 Anaerolineae bacterium | reverse complement strand
TCCGGGATCTTCAGGGGCTCGGATTTCCAATTTTTGTCTTCTTCAGCGGAGGTATCAAAGAATCTGTCGACACCTAGCCAGTTTTCGTCCAGGAATAGGTCGCTAGTCACGACATCAGAGCGTAACGCCTCCTTAGCCGCTTCAGACGGCGCACTTGTAACCACCACGTCTAGGTCGACCTTGGATAGTTCAATGCCAACAGACCGGCCCTGCATTGTGCACTTTCCCGGGTAATATTTTTCGAGCACCTTTTTGAAGCGCCCTAGCACCTGAGCGGGCGTATTTTTATCGGCGTCGAGGTTGGTTACGACAATGACATCGACATCCGACCGTTTGTCGCCCTTCGGCCGTACAGCCGTGGCCCGACGATAACTACCTTGGATAAAGGTCGAAACGATGCAATCCTTCACATCATCATCGGTGGTCAGCCGTTTGCGCAGGAGTTGGTGGCCATTCTTGGCCTCTGTCCGCTGAGTTTGCGTCATCCGGATGTTGGTTAGAAAGTCGTCAAAGTAGGTCGGTAAGTCCATGAATCACTGTCCTTGTCGTTGTGGTGATGGGAAGCTGAGGCTCTGAAGATAGGGAATGCCTTGAACTCCTTGACGGTCGTGCTCGTATAGCTGCACTGGGTCGGCTAGCTCCGTCATGGTCTGCCCTAGGAAAAACATCAGGGCGTTTGGGGCCGCCACAAAGAGATGGACCCGTTCACCGTGTTTTTTGGCGTGCCGAATCAGCCTGACCGCTTCGGCAGCCAACGCGTAGGCGTGAGAGGCGTTGATCACGCTAGCAGGTCCTGATCCACCTTCAGGTCGGAGGTTCAACGTGGAGCGAGGTTCAATTCCGGCCACCGCACAGTAGTGCGCCACGTCGGGAGAAATCTCGTGGGTAACCGAAAGTGCGACAACCACATCCCGCAAATCATTCGCGTGTGTAGTCTCCTCCACGTTCCAAGCCGGAAGCCCCTCAGGCACTGGGTGGGCCGGGCACCACGGCTCGGGGCCACTGTGAGGGCGCTTCTGAACCGGGATTATCGACGTGCCTGAGGCATGGGGAAGACAGCGGCCGGCCAAGTATGCCAGTGTCAGGTGACATTCCAGCACGATACGGTCGGCAGTTCGGGCCTGGAGGGCATGGTCGAGAAACGCGGCCACCTCCTCCCGAACCGCCTCCCATTGCTCGGGGCTGCGGATATAGCGATCACCCGTGAAGTGGTTCGTGACATCGACGTGGTCGATGCAGTCCACCTCCATCCGCTCGCTCCAGCGGAGGAAACTCCGGATACCGATCTGACCTTTAATGGAAGGGGGCTTCGGCTCTCTCAGCAACCCCTCCTCACGGCAGATCTTCTCAAGCTTCTGGAGGTCGATCTCTATTCGCTCGCGAGCCTGCAATAGGTGCCGGATTATGCTGTCGTATGGGTTCGTGCGTTGGGTTGGCGAGAGCGGTGACAGGTTCGCCGCCTCCAATCGGGCGGACAAATCACTCAATTGACGGTCGAGAGCCGGTAATGATAGGTCCAGACGGAGGTCGTGGACGAACTCAGCCAACTCGGCATCCGAGATACCGAGGTGGACCTGCCATTTCTCGCGGAGCTTGGCGAGTGGCGACGGTGAGTGGACGGTCAGGAACCTTTCCGGCAGCCGTCTGTCGGCACGCACTTCTTTCGCAACGGCATCGGCGGCGTTCCACCCCCAGTTGGACTCCAGGATGGCGCGGCAGCTAAATCCCTCTTTTCTGAGCGCCCGATAGCCGGAATACATCTTCTGCAGTAGTGATCTGCCCGTGCATGTGGGCTCGATCAACGATTCCAGAGAGTACGAGTTACTTTGATCGACGTGGAATTTAGCCTGTATGGCATCCACATCATAGCGCTGGTTCCCATCCAAATAAGGTTTGGAATAGAACACCACCACGTCGTCGACACCAGCGGCGGCATCGTACTCGTAACAGACCTTTTGAACGGTCGGCGGATCTCTTCGGAGGTCAGCGGCGTAATGCCAGAAGATGCGTCCCTGAAAATCTTGCCCGCCGGCTTGAGCAGCAACAGCTCCGTGTGCCATCCGTCCTCCAATATGGGCTTGTCGTTGAGTCCTATTCTACTGATGTGCAGTATTAGCGCTAGACTTGATTTCAGGCACGCAGGTCCCGTCGGATGCGGGGACGAAAAGGTGTCAGAGCGCCCCCCCGGTATGTCCGCCTGTCCCGTCGCAAACACAACAGCTCAGTCTGACGAATGTCCGCTTTGGGTCGATAGCAGCCATACATCAGCTCACCACCCTCGGCCACCGATCATGCACCGCCTCGGCCATCTCCGGCTCCACGGTGACCACATACACCCGCTGCTCTGCGCCATCCCGTGCCACCAGTCCCTGGATGAACTTTCCCTTGGTCAGGTCATACCAGTGCGAATTGCCCTCGATGTCCTTCTCCATGAAGCTCTTGATGGGCAGCTTCACCGGCACCGGAAACCACTTGTCCCAGCGACCGGCATGAATGGAATCGAGCCGCGCCCAGCCGCCCATGGGCAATACACCGGGCTGGGTCTTGCGCCGGCCCCACGGCAGCAGGATGACGCTGCCATCCTTGCGCTGCACCGGAAGCACAGCCTTGGGATTGGGGAAGTACACGCGCATGTCCTCGCCGTTGTAGCTGTAGTAAACGCCGCCACACATGATCAGATGGTCTGGCGATGGCCATGGGGCTTCCAGGCCGGGGCGATGACGTTGGGCATGTCGGAGCGGTTGAGCAGCCGCGCCGGGGCCAGCGCGAATTCACCGTAGCGCCGGTTGATGGCATCCATCACGGCATTGGCCTGGTCCTGCTTGGGGCGGCGCGCTGTCTCTGCAAACAATTCCATCTGCCCGCCGGAGGGGCGCGGGTCCAGGGCCGTGACCTGCACCTGGCTCACGCCCTCCCCTGACCAGTGTTCGTCCAGCATGCGTCGGCACAATGCCATCAGCGGTGTGCTGTCGTCCGTCGGTGTGGCCGTGTGATAGGTACCGCCCAGCCATCCGAAGTCCGCACGCAGGCCGATGAAGAAGCCCTGTGCCACCATGCCGTGACGGCGCAGCCGCGTACCGACCTTGAAGCTCATGTGCTCCAGATAGGTGAGGATGACGTCCTGCGCCGTTGTGTTGGGCGGCATCACCTTGCCATGGCCGATGCTCTTGGGCGGGGCGATGCGGGTTTCCACCGGCGCGGGGTCGAGGCCCTGCGCCATCAGCCAGATGCGCCGGCCGACATTGCCGAAGCGGCGGCCGAGCTCACTCACCGGGAGCTTCGCCATGTCGCCGCAGGTGTGCACGCCGCGCGCGGCCAGGAAGCGGCCAATGCCGCCGGCGATGCCGCACAATTCGGTGACAGGGACCGTCCGCAGACGTTCGGCGGCCTCCCACGGCGGCACCACGGTGAGGCCGTCGGGCTTGTTCAGCTTGGCCGCCCACTTGGCGGTAGTCTTGTCGCCGGAGACGCCCACCGAGCAGAGCACACCGCAGGCCTCGTACACGGTGCGCTTCACCTGTCGCGCAATCTGCCCCGGCGTACCGAGCAGATCCTGGCAGCGGGTGACATCGAGAAACGCCTCGTCCACCGAAAAGATTTCGACATCCGGCGTGAGGGTGGTGAGGGCGTCCATGATGGCGGTGGAGACTGCCGCATAACGCTCCGGGCGCGAGGGCACCTGGATGAAGTCGGGGCACATCTGCCGCGCCTCACGCACGCGCATGCCGGTTTTGATGCCCCAGGCACGGGCCTCATAGGAGCAGGTGATGATGCAGGTGCCGGTGGCGCCGTTGGTGATGCCGATGGCGCGGCCCTGCAGCTCGGGGTGGTCCATCTGCTCGATGGAGGCGAAGAAGGCATTCATGTCCACCA
>JAVEWB010000270.1:0-3889 GCA_034004765.1 Anaerolineae bacterium | reverse complement strand
CAAGGCGGTCGTGCTTGCTTCAGGGGCGCATAGTGTGCGCCTGAGCGCCCGCCTGGCGCGCGCATTGACGGTTTCGCCCCTACACCGGGTCGATTGCGACGTCCAGGTAGCGCTGCCTGTGCCGTTGGTTCTGGAAGACGGCCAGGTGTCGATCCAGGACTGCGGCGATTTCTGGGAACTGGCCGCCTGCCCTGAGTCCCCTGACTGTGATCCATGGGAGCTGCTTTCCCAGACGGCAGCCCAATACTGCCCTGATGCGAAGATGCTGCGGCGCTATAATGGTTGGGTCGCCCGCAGCAGCGATGGGCTGCCTCTTGTGGGCGAGCTCCCCGATTTGCCACATGTCTATACGGTGAATGGCCTGGGTCCGTGGGGCTTCAGTTGGGCCTTTGTGGCGGTAGAAACCCTGATCGGGCTGATGGTTCGCGACGAGGATCCGGGGCTTCTGAACCTGCGACGCTTTCTTGGGTAGTCCAAAAGGGCGCAGCATGCCCTGATTTGCTTTGGGCGTCCTCCGTTCTGGTGTATACTGAAGGAGACAGTGAAGGGAGAGGATGATGGAAGTGCAACCGTCTGGAAAACCGGTGATCAGAGTTGTCGTCGTTGACGATCATCCCTTCTTTCGTCAAGGCCTCCGTGACGTCTTGAGCGCGGAATCGGACATCGAGATCGTAGCCGAAGCGGATAATGGCCAGGATGCGTTGGAGGTGATCCCTAAGGTTTCCCCCGCGGTGACGTTGATGGACGTGAACCTCCCGGGGTTGAACGGACTCCAGGTCACGCAGCGCCTCAAGAACCGGTATCCCGAACTGAATTTCATCATCCTGACGGCCTACGATGATGAGGAGCAGATCTATCACGCGATCCGTATTGGGGCTTCGGCCTACTTCGCCAAGGACGTCGACCCGGCGCACCTGATTGCGACCGTACGCGCCGTGGCAGAGGGGTACTACGTCATCGACGGCAAGCGTGTGACGCCGGAGCAGGCGGAGCAGTGGCTGCTTCAGGGATACCGGCAGTACGGCATCAAGCCGGAAGATGTGACTTTCTCACCGCTCACAACTCGTGAGATGAAGATCCTTGAGCTCATCGTGGATGGATTGAGCAACAAGGAGATCGCTTTCAAGCTGGGGATCAGCCAGCAGACTGTGAAGAACCACGTCACCTCGATCCTGGCCAAGTTGAACCTCTCGGATCGGACCCAGGCAGCCATCTATGCGCTGCGGCGCGGGTGGGTACGTCTTGCCCCCAAGGGCAAGGATGAGGAAGATGAGGACCTGGATTTTAATTTCTAGTTTTGGCGGCTATTCATTCTTATTGCAAATCCCTGAAGGTGGATGCTATGGCGCAAATTGATTGGAAGCAATTTTCTGAGTTCTGCCGTAAAGAGCACGAAAAGGTCAAGAATCAGCTCAGAGAAGTCGATATGCTGATTCAGCAGACCTCTTCGGAGGTAGAGCACCTGGTGCAGAAAAACGCGCGGGCGGTGGCGCGCCAGCGCCAGGTCGAGGCACAGTTCGATACCGTTCCACGTGATGACATCAAGTCGACCTATTCGGAACTGGTAGAGAATCAGCAGCGGCTCTTCACGATGCGGGGGCAGCTAGAGAAGCTTCAGAGTGATCAAAAGCACCTGGGGCTTTTGGTGGAGCTGTACGAGAAGATTCTGGGACAGGAGGACACCCCCGAGCAGATGTCGAATGGGGGCGGTGCTCTGATACCGGAAGTCAGCCAGACCTCGCAGGTATTGGTGGTGGGTATCATCGAGGCACAGGAACGCGAACGGCAGCGACTGTCTCGACAGATGCACGATGGCCCGGCGCAGTCTTTGACGAACCTTGTGCTGCAGGCGGAGATCTGTGAGCGACTCTTCGATCGTAACCCGGATCGCGCTAAGGTCGAGCTGGCGGAGTTGAAGAAGAATGTGGTGAGCACCTTCCAAAAGGTACGGGGCTTCATCTTCGAACTGCGCCCCATGATGCTGGACGACCTGGGGTTGATGCCTACCTTGAAGCGCTACGTCGAGGGATTGGAGGAAAGCGGCTTTACCGGTGTCACGCTCAATCTGACAGGCAAGGAGAAGCGGCTGGCCACTTACAAAGAGGTCACCATCTTCCGGGTGCTGCAGGAACTCCTGCACATCAGCCGGGAGCATGACCGCGCCATGAATATAAAAGTGGCGATGGACATGGGAGAGGAGCACGTCCGCGTTTCTATGGAGGATAATGGGGTCGGGCTCGAGTTGGACCCTGACCTGAAAACTGACGATGCCGTTCGGCTTGGGCTCTCTACCTTGCGCGAGCGCATTGAGATGTTGGGAGGGAAATTTGCTGCTGACAGTGGTCCCGGCCAGGGGTTACATGTGACCTTTTCGATACCGGTAAGTGGGGACGAGCCGTAGTATTCGGCGGATGGGATCAAGCGCCACGCCCAACTCGATCGAGTTGGGCGTGGTTTTTTATGAGGGGTGAGGCAGGAACTAAGGGCTGCTGTATTCCTCGGCAATCAGGTTCGCCACCAGCGCTGTCCACCCGGTTTGATGGTCGGCCCCTAACCCTTCACCTGTCTCGGCGTGGTAGTATTCCCAAAAGCGGCCCGTCGCTTCCCATTGGGCCTCGACGTTGTCGATCAGTGCGGCGCGCAGTTGTTCGGCTAAGGTCGGGTGGGTGCTTTGCAGGCGCTGCACCAGCAGGTAGTTCACCGGCATCCAGACGGGGCCGCGCCAGTTGGAATTCTTCCACCCGCTTTCGGAGTATCCCGGCTCATACAGCGTCGAGTCTGCGGAGAGGCTGCGGATGCCGTAGGGTGTCCAGAACTCTGCGGGGTTGGTCAGATGGTCGATGATGCGCGCGGTCTGTTCCTCATCCGATGCTCCCGCGATGAAGGGAATCAGGCCGGTGTAGCTCTTTTCCAGCAGCAGCCCGCGCGTGTTGCGGTCGTAATAGAAGCCGGTGGCCTCATCCCAAAGCTGCGCGTTGATCTCATCGACGATTTGATCGTACTCCGCAAGGTAGAACGCGCTGCGGTCGGCACGGTCCAGGACGTCGGCAATGCGTGCCATATCCTGCGCGAAGAAGGCCACCCACCCTGAGAGATCCGCTTCCTCGTCATTGAGCCCATAGGGGCGCGGAATGTTGTCCATGCCCATGAAGCCGCCCGTGTGGAGGCCGTCATGGTCGCGGTCGTAGGCTTTGCGCACAAAGGCATAGTGCATTTCCAGACGAGGGAAGAGCGCTTCCAGGAAGACTCGGTCGCCGTCCATTTCGTAGACCTGCCAGGCAGCCCAGGCGAAGAGCGGGGGCGTCTCGCCCTCCATCGTCCACTCCACGTTGGGAACGTGGCCGGTGGGGGTTTGCCAGCGATCGCTCAGGAAGAGCGTCAGGTCACTCCTGGCCAGATCGATATCGGCTAAGGTCGCTACCTTAGCCTGGAAGCAGGTATCCCACATCGCCGGCCAGGGGAACTCCCACTTGTCCGGCACGAGGATCACGTCGTGGAGGTCCACGCTGCCCTCCCACTCGGGCTGGTACGAGCCATCGTAGGCATAGTACATCTTATTCGACAGAAGCTGCATCAGCGCCGCCTGATAGACCTCCCGGTGGGCTGTGACGTCATCCACGTAGAGGGCTTGGGCCTCAGCCTGCCGTAGGGCCAGCAGGTCATCGGCCTGTGAGAGCACCGCCAGCGCGTGCGCGCGTGCGGCAGCATAGCTCGGTGCGTAAGCCAGACCGAAGCGAAGTGTCTCCGTTTGGGCCCGGGGCAGTTCAACCACAAAATCCCACGCGGCTTTGTTCCCCTGGCCCGCATTGGTCAGGGCTCCCCGGTTCACGAGGCCCGCATTGATGGCCGCCCGTTGGGGGTAGGTATTCGTGGTGAGCTGCCAGCTATC
>JAVEWB010000269.1:0-3899 GCA_034004765.1 Anaerolineae bacterium | reverse complement strand
GCCCGGCAGGGGCGGATGCGGGATCAGGAGGCTGAGACCCAGGCGGCCAGGCTGTTGCAGGCGGTGCAGCAACGTGACCTGCATGGCTTGGCCCAACGGCCTTTGCTATTGACGGTGATGAGCTGGCTGCATACCTTCCGGGGGCAGTTGCCTGAGGATCGTACGGAGTTGTACGCCGATGCGGTGGACCTGTTACTGCGTCGTTGGGAGGGGCGCGTAGGCGGCGAAGTGGGCGTTGTGGAGCAGCTTGCCATCCCCGGATTGAAGATGAGCGACCTTGAGGCCGGACTGTATGCCGTGGCTTTCAAGGCACACAGCGGCGCGGCTGAGGATGAGGGTACGGCCGATATCGACGAGGCCGATTTGCGGAAGTGGCTGGCGCCATATCTGGGCAATGATTGGAATAAGGCCGGGGAGTTCATCACCTACATTCGGGAACGGGCAGGACTGTTGGTGCGCCATAAGCATGATGCCTATACCTTCCCGCATCGCACTTTTCAGGAGTTCATGGCGGCCTGTTACCTGGTGGGTATGGATGATTACCCCAGCGAAGCGGCAAAGTTGGTCGAGCAAGCCCCTGACCGCTGGCGAGAAGTCTTCACCCTGGCTTCCGGCTCTGCGGCGCGGACCCATCGTCTGGGGCAGGCCATTGCTGCGGTGAATGCTTTGTGCCCGGAAGAAGTTTCTGTGACGAAGGCTCCTTCGCGGGAGGCTTTTCTGCGGGCGGAATTGGCTGGGACGTCCCTACTGGAAATCGGATTGGTGGGGGTGGGACGTGAGCCGGTAGGGCGTGCCGCGTTGGAGCGGATGCGCCGCTGGCTGGCGGCTGCACTGCGAGCAGATCACGTGTTGAAACCTGTGGAGCGCGCCGAGGCGGGGAACGTCTTGGCGAAGCTCAACGATCCGCGCTTCCGGGCGGACGCCTGGTTCCTGCCGGATGAGCCGCTGCTGGGTTTCGTGGAGATCCCGCAGGATGCGTTCAGGATGGGAGAGGGCAAAGAGGAACACAAGCTTGAGCTTCCTATTTACTATATTGGGCGTTATCCGGTGACGGTGGCGCAGTTTGGGGCTTTTGTGGAGGCTGGCGGATATCGGGAACCGCATTATTGGAAAGAAGCACAGGCGGCAGGAATATGGCAAGATGGCAAGGTAAAAGGACGGCTGGATGATGATCCACGGGTAAAGCCTGTAGAATATGGTGGCTCTCTTGAATCGGCCAATCACCCGGTAGTGGGGATTACTTGGTACGAGATGGTGGCCTACTGCCGCTGGCTGACGGAGCAGTTGTGCGCATGGCAGGGGACACCAGAACCTTTGGCGAGGTTGCTGCGGAAAGAGCATTGGGAGGTGCAGCTTCCTTCGGAGGCGCAGTGGGAGAAAGCGGCGCGGGGTACTGATGGGCGGGTTTACCCGTGGGTGAGTGATCCTGATCCCAATCGCGCCAACTATGATAAGACCGGGATTGGCGCGACCAGCGCCGTGGGCTGCTTCCCGGGCGGGCGCAGCCCCTATGATGTCGAGGACCTGAGCGGCAACGTGTGGGAGTGGACGCGAAGCCTTTATAGGGGTTATCCTTACGATCCTAAAGATGGGCGGGAGGTTTTAGATGCTGGCTCTGATCAGTCCCGCGTGCTGCGCGGTGGGGCGTTCAGTAATGTGAGGTACGTCCGGTGTGCCTGGCGCAACTGGGACTATCCGGGCAGCCGTAGCTACGACTACGGCTTTCGGCTCGTTCTTTCCCCATACCTCTGATCTCTGTCCCTCTGGACTCTGACCTCTGATCCGGGGCGCGGGCCTGGCGGCCCGCGCCGAAAATTTTTTCCAGAAAGGCTTTGTCGATGCAGCAAGACGATCCGATGGTCATTTTCACCCGCACCTTCGACTTCTTAAGCTGGCTGCTGCCCATGACCAACAATTTCCCCCGCGCGCAGCGCCACACCTTTACCCGCCGGTTTTTGGACGCGGCCTTCGACCTGCGGGAGCGGCTGGAGGTGGCCAACCTGCGCAAGGGGGCCGCGCGCCGGGAGCAGCTTCATTATGCCGATGAGGCGCTGGCCTGTGTGCGGGTCTACCTGCGGCTGGCGCTGCATTGGGAATGGCTTACAATCGGGCAGTACCAGCACGCCGCCGGGATGGTTGCCGAAATCGGGCGACTGCTGGGCGGATGGCTGAAGGCCACGGTGTGATGTCTTACCCGATTGGGAGCGCCAAGCGCTCCCAATCGGGTGGAGAGATGGGGGCTGGCTCATAGGACCCCGCGTGCTGCGCGGTGGGGCGTTCAACAATAATGAGAGGAACGTCCGGTGTGCCAGGCGCAACAGGAACAATCCGAACAACCGTAACAACAACAACGGCTTTCGGCTCGTTCTTTCCACATTTTTCGTGGGTGCCGGAATTGCTTGGTGGGTGCTCTTCTGCCGGGCCGAGGCGAAAAATGGCGGAGCCGGTTCCCGGCCGCGTCCGGTGTGTGCTCCCGGACCGGGCATATAACCATGGGCCTGCCCCTGGGTGCGTCCCTGGGCAGGCCCCCCTCGGGGGAAAATGTACGAGCAGCTCTGCAGCGACGAGAATCTCTACCTGGCGTATCGGAAGGCCGCGCGCGGCAAACGCGGCAAGGCTCCGGCGGCGCACTTCGAGTACCGCCTGGAGGACAACCTGGTCGCGCTGCAGCATGAACTCATCGAGAAGACGTATACACCCGGCGCGTACAGCTCCTTTTACATCCATGAGCCCAAGCGCCGCCTGATCAGCGCCGCGCCTTTCCGCGACCGGGTGGTGCACCACGCGCTCTGCAACGTGATCGAGCCGCTTTTCGAGCGCACGTTCATCGCCGACAGCTACGCCAATCGCGTGGGGAAGGGGACGCACCGGGCGTTGGATCGCTGCCAGTACTTCGCCGCCCGCTATCGTTATGTTCTGCAGTGCGACGTCCGCCAGTTCTTCCCTAGCATCGACCACGCGGTGCTGCGTGCCATCCTGGCGAAGAAACTTGCGGATGACGACGTGCTCTGGCTGGTCGATCGCATCCTGACCAGCGGCGAGGGTGTGTTGAGCGAGGATTACACGATGGTCTGGTTCCCCGGCGATGACCTCTTTGCGGTCGATCGCCCGCGCGGCCTGCCCATCGGCAACCTGACCTCGCAGTTCTGGGCGAACTGCTATCTCAATGGCTTCGACCACTTCGTCAAGCGTGAGCTGCGTTGCAAGGCGTACGTGCGCTACGTCGACGATTTCGTGCTGTTTGCCGAGGACAAGGCGACGCTGTGGGCCTGGCTGGCGGCGATCGTCGCGCGGCTGGCCACGCTGCGGCTGACCATCCATCCGGGTGCGCACCCGCGCCCCGTGACCGAGGGCATCCCGTTCCTGGGCTTCGTGATTTTCCCCGATCGCCGGCGGTTGAAGCGCCGCAAGGGGATCTACTTCCGGCGGCGCTTCCATAAGCTGATCGGGCTTTACAAAGCAGATAAGCTGTCGCTGTCGCAGCTCACCGCCTCCGTGCGCGGCTGGGTCAATCATACGAGCTATGCCAACACCGTAGGGCTGCGCAAAGCGGTGCTGGGCCATCCTTTTTGATGCGCCCCTGGGAACGGCTCACCTGCGCCTGCTGCCGACCACGAATGGGACACGAATACACGAATGACTTTGCGTTCGTGGTCGCTTGCGGATGGTGAGTTTGTAGCCCTCTGGGACCGCGAGCATCTTGCCTGCTCCGCCTTCACCCCGTCACGGGTACCAAAATGGGCGGGGACAGAGATCCGCCCCTACAGGCAGCCTCCCGTATCCGTGGTCGGTAGCATAACGGGATATCGCGGAGAGCCCCCGGTTGAAGCCATTCGTGGTTTCGTGTCCCATTCGTGGTCGGTATTTGGGATCGCCGAGCTTGTGAGTTTCAAGAAAAT
>JAVEWB010000012.1:0-18745 GCA_034004765.1 Anaerolineae bacterium | reverse complement strand
GTCGGAAAGCGCCACCACCCCGACCACCTGATCGCGGTAGCGCATCGGCTCCAACATAATCGGCTCGCCGCCATCCATAACCACTTTATGAGAAACGGTACCATCGAGCAGTTCCGGTGGCACCGGGATCGGCAGCACAGCCTGGACGTTGACCCGGTCATATTCGTAAGCTGTGGGACGCATCGAAGTCGACACACGCGCCCACCCTTCACGGCTGTACTCACGCTGTAAGGTCTCCAGTTCGGCCAAAGCCCCCTGTGTCTCCTCCATCAATTTAGCATTTCTGAGCACTACCGAGAGTTGATCAGACAGCAATTGGAGCGTCTCGACATCTTCAGAACTGAACGCCGCGGGCTCAGCACTCTGCACATCGAGCACGCCCACGACCTTCTCATCCACATCGATCAGAGGCAGAGCCATCTCCGAGCGTGTTTTGGGAAGCTCAGGGTTATCAAACCACACGGCGTCCTCACCAACGTCCAAGGCAATCCGCGGTTTGCCCAACGCAGCGACCGAACCGACAATACCCTGCTGTCCCACCCGTAAGCGGTGCCTTCGGGCCATCATTTGCGCTCCGCCCTCCGACGAAGCTGCACGCAGGACAGCCCAATCTCTCAAATCATCGATCAAAAACATCCCCACATGATAGTATCCGAACTGCTTGGCAATAGCCTGAACAGCCGTCGACAACAAGGTCGGCACATTGGTCGTGCTGACAGCTTCGCGGCTCACCACCGCCACAGCCTTCAACTGAGCTGTCCTTCTCTCCAGGGCGGCCGTACGCTCGGCAACCTGACCTTCCAGCGTGCTCACCATCGTCTGGAGGCGTTCCCCCATCTCATTAAACAAATGAGCCAGGGCCCCCATCTCATCCGTCGCCTTTGACTCGATCCTATGCGTAAAGTCCCCCGCCCCGATCAGCGCAGCTCCTTCCGAGAGCTGCTTCAGCGGGGCAAGAATCAGCCGCTGTGCAAAGAACTGCATTGCAACAATCAAAAACAGAACAAATGCAACTCCGGAAACTACAGGCAGCCACCCGGCCCACGACGGCTCCACCATATTAGCATATTCCCCTACGACCGCGTACATGAGCCGGTCTGCCTGTCCCGGCTGCGGAAAGGAACGAAGAATCAGATAAACATCGCCGTAGGGTTGGATAGTGCGCCGGAGCGTCTCTTCCCCTTCGGGAAGATGCGTCAGATCCTCACTGAAGGTCTCGCTCAGCTCCGGTAAAGAGTGGTAGACAATAAAGCCATTGTCCAATACCAAAGCCACAAAAGCCACTTCGGTTTGACCTTCGATACTCTCACGGAGATAAAGTTCCAGGCCGGGTATGTCATAGATAGAAGAGACATAGGGCTCAACAGAGCTTACCGCCTGATCGATCTGCCGGGTAATCATCTCCCCCTTGCTCAAACGAGCCTCCCGGTAAGATGTACGATACTGCCCTCTCATGAAGAAAAAAATCGGTATCAGCACCAGCAAGGGCAGCACCACAATAATCAACATCATGCGCCAGCGCAAACCTAGCGATCGTCCCACCATCACCTACCTCCTTAGAGGACCGGGGCCCTGGTAAATCTGTGCAGCTACCAGAAATTCGAAGGGGATCTGCAGACCCCAGTATTCAGCCGCAGCCAAATTCATCGCCAACACATTCCGCTCAGGGAATGCAGTCAAAACAGAGGAAGGATGGGCTCCTCTTGCAATACGCCACACCATCTCCGCTGCTGTGGCCCCTTCCTCGTAACCGGAAAGCGTCAGTCCACCCACAGCACCATCGCTCACCGGCTCTAACCACAAGCTAAAAACCGGCACCGGAGAATTTTCCAGCGTCCAACGCAAGACAGTGTCCGAGGAAACCATACCAGCCTCAGGGTCCCGCAAGCCATTCGTCTGCACCAGCAAGATAAAATCCATTTCTGAAGCTTCTTTGAGCACATACTGCTGCCAGATCTGCCAGTTATTGGTCAAGCGAAGCGTCCCGGCAACGTTCAAGTCGTCATCGGTCAAGATTTCCCGATAAACGGCAGAAGCGCTGTTCAGACCGGAGGAAGTTCGATCGCTCAAAACCATGTAGTCCCTGGCATCCTGTACCAGGCTGGTCGCCATGCGTACAGTCTGAAGCGGTTTAGGCTCCTCCAAAACACCGGTGACATTGGGGCGATTGAGACCCTGAGCCCGTACATCCCCATGAAAACCGCAAAAGACAAACGATTGATTGGGATCCGGATAAGCCGGTATGACCTCAAGGGCCGCTTCCTCATTCAAAATCAGCACGACATCGGGGGCAAAGGCCAGAATATCCGCAATGGTCTGCTGAGTTATTTCAGCAACGACCGCAGGGTCCTGCTCCACATCCAGTCCCATCGACAATTCCCGCAGTGTCAGGCTGCCCGCTGCATCAGCGGTCTCATCATACCCGTAAGCGCGCAAAGTCTCCAAAACGCCGGCACGCATTTGCTGCGACCCCATATCGCTGCCGCTGTAGCTATCCACCAGAAAAAGGCGCAGCGGCGGCAGTGTCCCCGGTTCGTCCGTGCGCTGCAAAGTCGGGGCCGCGGTCCCGTCGCCCTGAAACACAGTGGGAGCCGCAGGGCTGCAGGCCACCAACAAAGCTCCTGCAAGCGCCAAGGCCCACCCTCTTCTCAAAAAGACTCGATAGCCTATCATACCTCTCCTCAGGACGACATTATCCCTGCCGTTCGGTCGCCGGGATCAACTGAATGCGCGAACGTTCCACCTGCAGCGCCTGCCCCAACTCCTCCGCTGCACTGCGCAGGATTGCGTCCACCTGCACGGAAGCACGGACCCGGCTGACAATCTCACCGCGGGCCTTCTCCTGCAGAGCACTCAAACGTGTGTCTTCCAACAGCCGTGCATTTTCGAGCGCCAGCCCCAGTTGGGCCACAACCTGCTCGGCCAACTGACGGTCATCAGCCAACCAGGCACGCTGAGATTCGAAGGAAAGCACGCCCACCGTCTGATTGCGCGAACGGATAGGCACCAACAGCAAATTACGACCCTCCTGTTCGATCACCGTAAGTTTCGTCAGGCTCTGCGGATCGGCAATGGGTGACAACTCCTCGTCTTTGGCGGATCTCAACGTCAGACGGTCATAGGAATAGTTCACCTGCATATTACGGCGTGCCAGAGCTTTGCGCCAGCCGCGCACAGCATCTTCATCCTGATACCGCTCCAGGCGATCGACAACCTTGCGCGTATCCTGCAACAGGTGCGTATTCTCGATGGCGATCGCCAGAGTGTCCGCCAGCACGCGCAGGACCGGGATTTCCGCATCGGAGAATACAGCAGACTTCTCACACTGAATATCCAACACCCCGATCATGTGGCCCCGGGCAACCAGAGGCAAGCCCAACTCCGAGCGTGTTTCAGGGAGATCGGGATTCTGAGACCAGGTAATATCTTCATCCGTGTCGGACATCGTGCGCGGGCGTGCCGTCTTGGCAACGTACCCCACCACCCCCGCCGATCCCACCTTGAGTTTATAGCCGCGCTCCAGCATCCGCTGACCGCCGGCCGAGGAAACCGCCTGCAGGGCCACCCATTCTTCTGCCGCATCCAAAAGGAAAACCCCCACGTGGTAAAAATCAAACCGTTCGGCGATCAAATGTACCGCCGTTTCGATCAACTGGTCCGGCTCCAAGATGCTCGACACGGCACGACTCATCTCGGCAATACCTTGAAACTGTGCCGCGCGATGGGAGACCTGGGTCGTACGTTCCTCCACACGCGCCTCCAAAGAACTGCGTATGGCCTGGAGTTCACGCGTGGTAACGCGCAAACTCCCCACCGTCTGATGAAGATTTCTCATCACCAGATAGCTCATGAATCCCACAGCAACCAACATAAGCCATACAAAGGCCTGGACATTGAAGAAACGTGCCTGCACATTCAAAGTGAAAGGAGGAACATAGATCCCGAAGTACTCAGCCATCCCAACAACGGCAAACAGCCCCAGAATACCGGCGCTCAGTTTGAAGGTCTGAGCCGGCGTGAGCAAAGCTGCGGCAACAGATATCATCCACAGGTACAGAACCCACCCTGAGGAATAGGTGCCATCAAAAGCTATACAGGCCACAGCAATGCTGGTCGAGGTCACCCCTATATAGAGGTTGCGCATCTCGTTAACATGGCCCTGCCGTGCATAGAAGATGCAGATAGCAGAAAGCAGCATCAGGCCCAAGGGGAAAGGTACGGCCAGCCAGGTCATGGGAATGCTCAAATAGCCCAAAAGGCGCATAGCTAAGAACACGACCATGATGCCTAACTCAAGGAACAGACCGAGGACCATCACCTGAATGAAAAAGCGTCCTGCAGTGGCCAATTCCTCATCCGCTGTCTTTACATGGAGCAAGTGCTCCCACAGTTCAGCCAGCCAGGTTTGCGACTGCCTCTGTTCCTGTTGTATCATTTTTCCTCCTGCGATTGGCCCGTCAACGACAGATGAACGATGGCGCGATCCGCCTTCAAGGCCTTACCTAATTCAGTGACCGCCTGTTCCATGACCGACTCGATATCCGTCTGGCTGCGGATACGGGCCGTGATCTCCGAGACCGCACGATCCAATGCCGCGCGTCGCTGCGTTTCATCCACCAGGCGCAAGTTCTCCGCAGCGAGCCCAAATTGTTCAGAAATCACCTCGGCCAGGGCAACTTCTTCGGCATCCCACTGCTGTCTATCGACGCCCCCTTTGAAGCCTAACACACCAATCGGTTGATCACGCAAAAGGATGGGCAAAACCATCTCGGCCTCTTCCTCGTCGGCTGCCTCACCGGCCTGTGAGCGGAGCACCGTTTTACCCCCGGCCACCGCCATCCGTGCCTCCGGCATCAGCTCCGCTCCCAGGGATGTGGTGCCCGCAGGTGTCTTTGCATAGCCGAGATTCTCCCGATGTTGGCCAAAAGCCGTCCATCCCTGCGCCAGGTAGCGCTGTTGAGCCACTTCCATCTCATGCAGCGCGGTCTGCGTCTCTGCGAAGAGACGGACGTTATCGATCGCCACGGCCACCTGATCCGCCATCGTCTGCATGATCGCAATATCGGACTCATCAAACGCGGCCACCTGGGCGCTCTGCACGGTCAAGGCGCCTATCACGCGCCCACGGGCGCGCAGCGGCAGGGCCATCTCAGAGTGGGTGTCCGGAAGCTGTGGGTTCTCAAAACGAACGGCCTCAGCACCAACGTCCAGCGCAAGACGGGCTTCCCCGTTTTCCACGCACCGCCCAACCATCGAATCCCCGCCAACCGGCAGCCGGTGATTGACAGCCAGCATCTGCCGCCCGGCTTCTCCGGTCCCGGCCCGCAGAACAGCATAGTCCCCGTTTTTATCCAACAAGAACAATCCCACATAATACAGGCCAAACCGCTCCCGGATCACTTCCACGGTCTGAGCAATCAATTCCTCAGGGTCGAGCACCAACGTCGTAGCGCGCGAGACCTCGCCCGCAGCCTGCAAGTCGCGTGTGCGTTCCGTAATACGCTTTTCCAGCAGTTGAATCCCCTGCCCCACCTGCTCGGACATCGCATTGAGCGTGGTCGAAAGACCCTGAAACTCTCCTTCATCCCGCACCACAATGCGATGCGTCATATCTCCCGAACTCAGAGCCCTCACACCCTCATGGAGCGCCTGCAAAGGCTTGAGAATATGCGCACTAACAAAACCGAGCGTGGTCAAGAAAAACGTCAGCAGCCCCACAATCAACAAGGCCACCAGCCCAAACCCAAACCAGAAAGGTCCGAGAGCTTCACTCACCGACTGCTCCACAATCACATACCAGGGGACACCGACCAGGGGAATACCGAAAACAAGGGCCAGATCCTTCTTGTCCTCCAATGCAGAGCGATAGAAGGAGACAGGGGCCTGGGCTATCTCCTGGGGAGTCTTCCCGGCCAACTCATACAACGTCCGCCCCTGTAATGCAAGTTCCAGATCAGGGTGAATCAGGATTTTCCCATCGCTGTCCACAATATAAGCCTGTCCCGTCCGTCCGAAGCGCAGTGTGAGCAAATCGCCCCACAGCACCGTCAAATCCACTTTGGCAACCAATGTGGCCCAGAGGCTCCCCAGTTCATTCGTCACCGGCACGGCCATAACCACAAAGGGCACCCCATACTCTTCATAAGAGACCGATCCGATGTATACGTCGCCAGATTCGACCACAGGCAGCCAGGGCTGCTCGGTCAAAGGCTGGATGGTGCCTCCGACACGACGGCGTTGTGCCAACAAGGTTCCCCGCCGATCCACGAGAGAAAGCTCAAAGAAGCTCGGCTCCCGTTCCAGAGCTTGTTTGAAGATCTGGTCGGCATGGCGAAAAACGCGCGTCTGCCCCTCGCCGACGGATAACACCGTGCTGGTCGCCAGTAAATCGGTCTTGATACGCCCCAGGGATTCACTAAACAGGCGTGTGGCAGTCCCCGCCGTTCTCGAAAGTTGGCCTTGTGTACCTTGTAAGGCGGCCCCCAGCATCAAGCCTATCAGAGTGATCACCATCAGCAGCAGGATGACGCTGAGTGCAATCACCCGCAGAGTAATCTTGCGCGCAATCAGTCCTGTCTTTTTAGGCACCGTTTTGTCACTCATTCCACAGAGCCACCTTTCCAATGCAACGGGTTTACGGCACTACTTGAGTACCTGCACAAATTCCCACACACCCTCATGGGCCACCAATCCGCCAATTCCCGTCAGAGAGATGTCCCCCTCCGAGGTGAAACTCCAGGTTCCCAACGCACCGGAGAACTCCCCCAGATTCCTCATCGCCGCCAGCACACCTTCGCGCGTGGGCTGTTCGGCCTGTCCGATCACCGTCAAAAGCACCTTCATCGCCTCATAGATGTTGAGTGCAGCAGCCGACGGTTCTCTCCCATAGGCAGTCTGATAAGCCTGGAGAAAAGCCCGCGCGGATTGACGCTGTTCCACAGGCAGAAAGACGTTCGTCGCATACGTCCCCTCAGTCAGGCCAACACCCACATCGGCAAACAGTTCATCCTGCGCCATCGCGTTTGGAACCATCAACAGCGTCTTCTGATCCACTCCCCGGAAAACGCGCAGGAATTCTTCCCCGCCACCGTCCAAAGAGGAACCAAGAAACACAAGGTCCGGCTGCTGTTCGACAATGCGCGTCGCTATCGCCGTAAGTTGTCCCTCGGTGGCAGGCACGGCCTCGAACGTGTCGTGAGCCAGGACACCACCTTCCATATCCCGGAACGTTACCTCGAAAATGCCCGCAATCCCTTTACCATAGGCGGTCCCATCGTCCACGACATAGACCGATTTTACTCCCAACATTTTTGCCCAACGAGCCGCAGCCGCTCCCTGCACCTCGTCACTCAGGGCCAGGCGGAAAAAGCTGCGGTATCCCGTAGGGTAGTAAATTCCCGGTTCTCCAGGCCAGAATCCCGGCTTGGTAAGACCCGGCCACGTCGCCGAGGGTGAAAGATGCACGACCGAGGCGCGATTCAACACCGGCAACGCGACCTTGGCCTGCTCGTTGGTCATCGACCCCAGATAAGCCACAACGGACAGATCAACACTTACCTGCTCCGCGGCCTGGAGTTCCAAATCAGCCGAGGGGTTCCCCTCCGGATCACTGGTGTCAAAGCTCACCAGCGTCACTGCCCGTCCACCCGCCTGGCTCCCAGCTTCATCCAACGCCAATTGGGCAGCATTGAGCAGATCCTGCCCGCCTTCCGAACGGAGAGGCAGCGCCACCGCAATTTTGACCCCATCAGGCGTCCCAAGACTATTACACCCCACCAACAGGGAACTGACAACAAGTCCCACACTTAACCATCTCTTCAACATCATCCACGACTCCCAAAGCCCAGTATTTTAAGCGGTCCTATCCTAATCTTCTCTATGCTCTATTTCAGTGCCAGGGACTAACTGTAAAAAGGCACTGGAGCTCCCCAAAATTGCCGACATTTCCTCAACGGTCGTCTGGATCAGTGTGTCCATGTCTGCAGCACGGCGCATCTTATCCGTGATCTCGCGTGCCAGGCGCTCACGGGCGGCACGGCGCTGGGTCTCATCCAACAAGCGGATGTTCTCAGCCGCCAGGGCAAACTGCTCACTCAGCGATTCAACCAGTGCAATATCTTCCGCATTCCACTTGTGTACCCCCGTCTCCGCCCCTTTGAAGCCAAGTGCGCCAATGGGACGATCCTGGCGGGTGAACATGATGGGGACAACCAGGGCATCTTCCTCCGGAGAATGCGCAGCAGCAGGCCCTGTCGCCTTAGCCTCACTTCGCGCAATCACCGACCGTCGTTTTGCCAGGGCCTCGAGAACCGCAGGGAGCACTTCAGCACTCAACGGCAGCAGCTCCTCCTGCGCTTGAATATACCCGTGGAGTTTTCTGGCGCGCACGTAGTCCATCCACGCCTGACTGCGGTAACGGCTCTGCGTCGTCTCCAGTTGGTGGAATGTCTGCTGGGCATTCTCGAACAGACGTGCGTTGTCGATAGCGGTCGCCACCTGATCGGCCATCGTCTGCATCACCGAGATATCCGTCTCGTCGAACGCTGCCTCTGCCGTGCTCTGCACGCTCATCGCGCCGATCACCCGTCCGCGTGAGCGCAGCGGCAGCGCCATCTCCGAGCGCGTCTCCGGCAGTGCCGGGTTGTTAAAACGCACCGCCTCCGCACCCACGTCCAGCGCAATCCGTGCCTCACCACGCGCCACACACTGCCCAATCATCGAGCCGCCGCCAATGGCCAACCGGTGTCCACGACTCAGCATCTCGTGCCCGGCGTCCCCGGTGCCGGCCCGCAGCACCGCGTACTCTCCCGCCTCATCCGCCAGGAACAACCCCACGTAGTACAGGTCGAAACGCTCACGCACCAGGTTCACGACCTCACGCTGCAGCCTGTCCGCATCGAGTTCCGACGTCGTCGCCCACGAGACCTCCGCAGCCGCCGCCAATTTAGCAGTACGCTCTGCAACCCGCTGTTCCATGCTTACCAGTGAATCCTGGAGTTCATCCGCCATTTGATTGAATGCATGGCCCAGCGCGCTGACCTCATCGCGGCCTTTTGCCGGCACCCGCCGCGTCAGATCGCCTCCCGCGATGGCCAGAGCCTCATCCCGCAACACGCCAATCGGTCCGGTAATCGTATTCGCGATCAACAGCACTACAACGGCCAGAACCAAGATCCCTGCCAGTGAAACTCCCGACACCCACCTTGACACGCGTCTCACCGGCGCCAGCATATCGTCTACCGATACGAAGGTCACCACGTGCCACTGCGTCGACGGCACCGTCGTATAGATCGCCCACATCTGCCCGCCCTGTCCAAACGGGTCCGGCAGCTCCATGATCCCTTCCTCACCGGCCAGCATCCGGTCCACCAGGCCTCTCAGTGACGATGAATTCACCTGCTCCACCCAATCCGCCACCGGACTCCCTTCCGTCAGCTCTTCGACCCCGCTTGCGGCAATGGTGGCCCCCGTACGGTCGAACATCACCGCACGCCCCCGGGTCCCCACTTGCAGCGCCGTCAGGTCCTGCTTCACATCCTCAATGGGCACATCCACCGTCGCGACGGCGATAAATTTCCCGTCCCGCACAACCGGGTAAGCAGCCGTTACCATCCAGATGTTTCCCGCACCTTCATCGAAAAACGGCTGTGTCCAGTACAGGTCGCCGGTATCCCGCGGGCCCATGTACCACTCCCACTCCCAGTAGATGTAGTCATCGCTGCCGAACTGCACGTACTCGATCGTGCCTTCTGGCCCTCCGCGGTAGTAGTACGGCGCAAAATACTTCTGGTCTTCGTAGAACACGTAGGGCTCAAAGGAGATCGTCGATCCGTAGACATCCGGGTTCTTCTCCACGACCTCGAGCATCCGTTCCCGCAAGAGGGCTTCGTTGTTCTCACGATCCGCCGCGGACGCATTTCCCAGCACCACCGGAATGCGTCCCACGCTGGAGAAGAAACTGTCAATCTGGCTTACCTTCTCACCCACCAGGTTCTGCACCCGCTGCTGCACCTCAATTTTCAGAGCATCCCCCACCACGGTAACGATGACAAAAGCCGTAGCCGCAAGCACCAGGATCAGGCTCCCCAGAACTCCTACCAGCAGACGGAATCGCAGCGGTATATTTCGCAACATCCCCATATCCTCCCTTGAGACCTCTTTTAGCTCTGACTCTTTGCCTCTTCTGCACTACTCGCCGGCTCTTTCCCATCCTGATCGGCCATAAGCTCCGCTTCAGGCGCGAGTTGCACAAAAGCTCCAGAGATCCCTAAAGCCGATGACATCTCCTCGATCGTCGTTCGGATCAGCGTATCCATATCGGTGGCACGGCGCATATGGTCGGCTGCTTCCGCAACCACCCGTTCCTGTAAGGCTCGTCGTTGAGTATCCTGGTACAGGCGCACACTATCCAGTGCCAGGTTCAACTGCTCTGCCAGGGCATTCAGCAGCGAAATTTCATCTTCCGTCCATCCTTCGGTACCGAACTCCTTGTGGACGCTGATTCTGCCCACCTCATGGCCCCGTATTTGCAGCGGCAGGGTCACTTCCGGCAAAGCGATGATATCCTGAGAGGTTTCCTTCTGCGAGGTCAGCACCAGCGGCTCGACACTCTTCCCCTCATAACGGTACCCCACGTTTCCACGCGAACGCAGCATGGCCTGCCAGGATTTGCGGCTCAACTCGCCATACGCTCTGCGCTCCGCCTCCAGGCTCTCTTGGGTTTGTACAAAAAGCTGCGCGTTATCGATTGCCGTAGCAACCTGATCAGCCATCGTCTGCATCACCGAGATATCGGTTTCATCAAAAGCCTGGGCTTCCTTACTCTGCACGCTCATGGCCCCGGTGACTCGCCCACGCGAGCGCAGCGGCAGCGCCATTTCCGATCGTGTTTCCGGCAAAAGAGGGTTCTCAAAACGGACCGCACCCTCCCCAACGTCGAGGCTGATACGAGCAGCCGCCCGAGAAACACATTGGCCGATCATCGAGTCACCACCGACCAGCAGCTTATGTTCACGCAGCAGCATCTGACGGCCCGCCTCTCCGGTACCCGCACGCAGCACCGCATACTCCCCCGCCTCATCCAGCAAGAACAACCCCACATAGTACAATCCAAAGCGATCTTGAACCAGATCAACCACCTGATTCAAGAGTTCATCCGGGTTCAACACCGACGTCGTGGTACGGGATACGTCGGCTGCCGCACGCAGCTTGGCCGTGCGTTCTGCTACCCGCTGCTCCGTTGTATTCAGCAGAGACTGCACTTCATCGGCCATGTGGTTAAATGCCTGACTCATTGCAGTGATTTCATCCCGCCCTTCCACGGGCACACGGCGTGTCAGATCTCCCGCAGCAACAGCAAGCGCCTCACCCTGCAACACGCTAAGAGGTTTAGTAACCGTGTTCGAAATTCCCAGGATGATCGCAGCCAACAGCACCATGCCCAACAGCGAGATGCCGGCCATAAGCCCGAGTACCTGGTTCACAGAAACCAACATTTCCTGGGCAGAGACAAACGTCACGACATGCCACTGCGTGGAGGAGACCGTTGTATAAATAGCCCACAAGGTCCCGCCGCCGGAAATGGCATCGGGGACTTCCTGAACACCGCTCCCGCCTTGCATTACCGTCTTCAGCAGTGCATCAAATGCGGGGTCGTCAATCTGAGACGTCAATTCCTGAACCGTCGTGGATTCACCCAGCCCTTCCATCCCACTGGTCGCAATAATCCCACCCGTGGGGCCAAACATCAAGGCGTAGCCCCGTTCCCCTACCCGCAGTTCATCCAGACCCTCGCGGATGTCCTCAATAGGGATATCCACCGTAGCAACACCGGTAAACTTGTTCTCGCGCACCACCGGATAGGAGGCCGTCACCATCCAGATATTGCCGGCCCCTTCATCGAAGTAGGGCAAAGTCCAATAAAGCTCCCCGGAATCACGCGCCCCGGTGTACCATTCCCAATCCCGGAAGTAGACGTAGTCATCGGTCCCTAACTGCACATAGTTGAAGCTGGTCCAATCCGCCGTCCGAGAGTAATAGGGGGAGAAGTACTTTTGAGTGGCGTAAAAGGTATAGGGCTCAAACGCTACCGTAGAGCCATAGGCTGAAGGGTTATTCTCCAGTGTTCTGCGGATGCGATCCCGCAGCAGTGTCTCGTCATTTTCCTGATCCACGGCGGAGGCACTGGCCAGCACCACCGGAATCGTCCCCAGTTCACGGAAAAACCCATCGATTTCGCCTACTTTTGTCGTCGCCAGGTTCAGCACTTGCTGCTGAAGCGCAGCACTCAAATACCCCTGCACGACGACATACGACAGCGCAGTCATCAGGCCCAGAACCAGAATCAGGCTGCCCACTACGCCTATGATCAATCGGGTGCTCAACGGTATCTTTCGCAGCATGCCCCATTCCTCCTACAAAAGCACCTCAGCTCAGGTGCTCCTGTTCATCGGTCTCCAATTCGATCGCCAGATCGCGCGCGCCCAATGCCTCGCCGATCTCACGAACTGCGGTTTGCAAAACCGTGTCCAAGTCCAGACTCTCACGGATACGCGAAGTGATCTGGCCCACAATCTGCTCGCGCGTGGCCCGACGCTGTGTTTGATCGAGCAAGCGGAGGTTTTCCGCCGCAAGACTCATCTGCTCAGCAACCGCCTTGACCAGCGCAATTTCTTCCTCGCCCCACTGACGCCGGGTCTCATCATGGAACCCCAGCGCGCCAATCACTTCGCCACGCAGAAGAACAGGTGCCACCAGCGAAGAATGCCCCTGTTCCCCTTCCTGCAGCACAGTCACATCACGCCGCTCAAGTGCGGTCAGCACCTCAGGCAGAACCGCATCGCCTAAGGGCGACAATCCGGTGCGCGCCACCTCGTAATTCTCGAGCTTTGTCTGTGCCAGGTACTGTTTCCAGGCCTGTCCCAGATAACGACGCTGCGCGGCTTCCAGATCGTCGACGGTAGCCTGCGACTCAGCAAAAAGGCGCGCATTGTCGATGGCCACCGCAACCTGATCCGCCATGGTCTGAATCACCGCAATATCCGATTCATCAAAGGCAGATTTATTCGTACTCTGCACCGTCAATGCGCCGATCACCTGCCCCCGTGCGCGCAAGGGCAGCGCCATCTCAGAATGGGTCTCAGGCAGCCAGGGGTTATTGAACCGCACGGCTTCCTCACCTACATCCGAGGCAATGCGTGCCTGGTCCCGCGACACACATAGGCCGATCATCGAATTACCGCCTACCTTTAACCTATGCTCATGCGCCAACATCTCCCGTCCTGCGGCCCCCGTTCCGGCGCGCAGCACGGCGAACTCCTGCGCCTCATCGACCAGGAAGAGGCCGACGTAGTACAAATCAAAACGCTCACGGATCAGATTCACGACCTGCGGAAGCAGCGTATTCATATCCAAGACGGCCGTAGTGGTTCGCGAGACCTCAGCCGCAGCTCTCAGACCGCGGGTGCGCTCAGCAACTCGTTTCTCCAGGCCGGCGATGACGCTATCAAGTTCATTGGCCATGGTATTAAACGCCTGGCTCATTGCTGCGATTTCATCATGTCCCTCAACCGGCACCCGCCGTGCGAAATCGCCCTGAGCAATGGACAGAGCCTCCGCCCGCAATTTTTCGATAGGGCGTGTGATCCTGTCGGAGACAAAAAAGACAATGCCAACGAGTATTCCCAGACCTAAGAGAGAAATCACCCCAATGCCCCACGAGACAGTCCCCACCGGCGTCAACATCTCAGCAACAGAGATGAACGTCACCACACGCCAGCCCGTAGAAGGAATCATTGCATAGAGTGCCCACATCTCTCCTGAATCGCCAAGCACATCGGGAACTTCAGCGACACCTTCCTCACCGGATAAAGCAGCCTCCAAAACAGCCGTCACTTCTGGGGAAGCTGCAGCAGCCTGCCAGATTTCAATCGACTGCCCATCCAGAAGTCCCGGGATGCCACTGACCGCCACAATGCCACCGCTGCGGTCGAACATCAAAGCATAGCCAAGTTCCCCGACCCGCAGTTCCTCCAGGCTCTCTTTTACGTCATCAATGGGAACGTCCATCGTGGCCACGCCGGTAAACTCACCCTCCCGGATCACCGGATAGGAGGCCGTCACCATCCAGATATTGCCGGCCCCTTCATCGAAGTAGGGCAAGGTCCAGTACAGCTTTCCGCTAGCACGCGGGCCGGTGTACCACTCCCAATCCCGGAAGTAGACGTAATCATCGCTCCCCAACTGCACATAATTGAAGTCGGTCCAATCCGCTGTCCGAGAGTAATAAGGCGAAAAATATTCCTGGTCCGCATAGAAGGTGTAGGGCTCAAACGCCACCGTAGAGCCGTAGGCCGCCGGGTTGTTCTCCAGTGTTTTGCGGATGCGGTCCCGCAGCAGCATCTCGTCATTCTCCCGATCCACCGCAGAGGCACTCGCCAGCACAATCGGAATAGTTCCCAGCTCACGGAAGAACCCATCTACCGCCTTAACTTTGGTCTGCGTGTAGTTCAAGACACGATCCTGCACCTCACCAGCCAGGGCATTGCGCACCAATATCGTCGTGGCCAGTGTAATTACCGCCAGGACCATCAAGACGCCGCCAATAACCCATAAAATCAGCCGATTCCGCAAACGCGTTATGCGAAACATCATTCACAACTCCTGAGTCAGGATCAAGACTCTGACTTCTCTTTGAGTTCGACTTCCGTACCCATATGCACGTAGGCACGTGACGTCCCCAGGACCTTATGCAGCTCTTCTGTCGTAGTGCGCAGCAAGCTCTCCATATCAACCGCCTGCTGCAGATGCTCCGAAATCTGTCGAATTACCTGCTCGCGCGCAGCCCGGCGCAGTGTGTCCTGATGCAGGCGAGCCCCGTCCAGCGCTGCACTGAGCTGCTCCATGAGCGACTCCACAAGCGCGATTTCATCCGGGTTCCACTCCCCCGCAGTTTGCGGCTTACGAAGCCGCACAACCCCAATCACGTGATCACGCACCTTAACAGGAACGGCCAGGATGCCATCAGGGGCCACCACCGCCTGCTCCGACTTGCCAGCCCGCAGCATCTCAGAGCGCCATTCACCTGTCACCGAAGAAACCCCCTCCACATCGCACAAATAGCCCAGGTCAGGCCGCGCACGAAGCATGGCCACCCACGCCTCGCGCGTGAGCTCACCATACGCCCGGCGTTCCGCCTTCAGACTCTCCTCAACCTGCTCAAAAAGCTGCGCATTATCGATAGCCGTCGCCACCTGATCGGCCATCGTCTGCATCACCGAGATATCCGTCTCATCGAACGCTGCCGCCGCTGTGCTCTGCACACTCATCGCGCCGATCACCTTCCCGCGCGACCGCAGCGGCAGTGCCATCTCCGACCGTGTCTCCGGCAGCACCGGATTTTCAAAACGCACCGCCTCTTCACCTACATCCAGCGCAATCCGTGCCTCCCCGCGCCCCACACACTGTCCAATCATCGAGCTGCCGCCGACGGCCAGTTTATGGCCCCGTGCCAGCATCTCACGGCCCGCCTCTCCGGTTCCAGCGCGCAGCACCGCATACTCCCCCGCATCATCCAGCAAGAACAATCCTACGTAATACAGCTCGAAGCGATCGCGCACCAGCCCTACCACATCGTTCTGCAGTTTGTCCAGATTCAGCTCCGACGTTGTCGTCCGTGAGACCTCCGCAGCCGCCGCCAGTTTGGCGGTACGTTCTGCGACGCGCTGTTCCAGTCCCGTCAATGACTCCTGAAGTTCATCGGTCATCTGGTTGAACGCCCGGCCCATCGCGCCAATCTCATCCCGCCCCATTGCCGGCACTCGCCGCGTCAGATCGCCGCCGGCAATGGCCAGCGCCTCATCCCGCAGCGTTTCAATGGGGCGCGTGATGGTATTCGCAATGAAATAAACACCCCCCGCCAAAAGGAGAAGGCCCATTGTCGATAGTACAATCATCGAGACCAGGACGACGGAAACCGGCCGCAACATTTCCTCTTCAGAGACAAAGGTCACCACGTGCCACTGCGTGGAAGAAACCGTCGTATAAACAGCCCAAAGGGTCCCGGACCCGCCGAAGACGTCCGGGAGCTCTCCGATCCCCTCCCCCTCACGTTTTGCTACCTCCAGAAGCGTCTTGAGTTCAGGTCGATTGACCTGGTTCGTCAGGTCATTCAGCATCGCCGTTTCACCCAAGCCCTCGATCCCACTCGTGGCAATGATTCCGCCGCTGGGATCGAACATCAAGGCATAGCCGCGTTCCCCCAAGAGCAGATCATCCAGGCCCTCACGAATGTCATCGATGGGGACGTCCATGGTTGCCACGCCAATGAACTCCTCAGCACGGGTCATAGGGTACGATGCCGTCACCATCCAGATGTTCCCCGCGCCCTCATCGAAGTAGGGCAGCGACCAATAAAGCTTGCCGGTATCCCGCGGGCCGGTGTACCACTCCCAATCACGGAAATAGACATAATCATCGGTCCCCAACTGCACGTAATTCAAGCCCGTCCAGTCCGGAGTTCGCGAATAATAGGGGGAAAAGTATTCCTGATCCGGGTAAAAGGTGTAAGGCTCAAAAGCCAAGGTGGAACCATAGACCGCCGGGTTGTGCTTCATCATCTCGCTGATCCGATCGCGGACCAGCATCTCATCGTTCTCCCGATCCACCGCCGTGGCATTAGCCAACACCACAGGGATCGTGCCCAGCTCCCGGAAAAAGCCATCGATTTCGCCGACTTTGGCCTTCGATAGATCCAACGCCTGCGATTGCACGGCATTGCGCAACGCCGACCGGACCAGTAGATAAGACACCCCCGTCACAGCCGCCAAAACGACGAATACGATGGCAAGGATCTCTACCAATAATCGGTAACGCAGCCTGATGTTATGCAGCATAAGCCCGTCCTCCCAGAGACTTCCCTTAATGCTCCTGCTTGTCGGCAGGTGCAGGTGATGCTCCCTCTCCGGCCGCTAGAGGGCCGCCCAGCCCTGTCTGCCGCAACTGGCCTGTCTGAACCTTACCAGGCGTCACATCGAGAAGGTCAATTCCCAGCCTTATTTCAGCTTCTTGAAGCCCCAAACCCGCGTGCATCTCACGGATCGCCGTCTGTAGGACGGTCTCAAGATCCAACGTCTCACGCATGTGGGCCGTTGCTTCGCTGACGAACTGCTCACGCGCAGCGCGGCGCTGGGTGTCCTGATAAAGGCGAGCACTTTCCAAAGCCTGGCCCAGTTGTTCGGTCAACGTCTCCAACAAAGTCTGACTCTCCGGGGACCAACCACCCGACGCAAGCGAACGATGGCCGTTCAAGACGCCAATCACCTCGCCACGCACTTTAATGGGGACAGCCAGGATCTCGGAAGTTTCCTCCATACTCTTCACACTGTTCCCGGTCTGAACTGCCTGCTTCATCGCCGGGCTCCAATGCTCAGCGTCCACGAGAACTCCCGCAGGATCATAACGCCGCACCCACTCCTGGCGGGTGCTAAACAGTTTTTGCCAGGCCTCGCGGCTCAATCGCCCGTAGACCCGGCGCTCCGTTTCCAACCGCTCCTGAAGTTCCTCGAAAAGCCGGATATTGGCAATAGCCAGAGCGATCTGGTCGGCAAGTGTCTGCAGAATGGTCAGATCCTGTTCGTCGAAAGCATCAGCGTCGGTAGACTGCACATCCAACGCTCCAATAGTCTCTCCACGCACGCGGAGCGGGAGCACCATCTCCGAACGGCTTCCCGGTAAATCAGGGGTATCGAAGAATTTCGCCTCGTCACCGGCGTTGAGCACAATACGGGGTTTACCCTGTTCGATTACATCGCCCACCACGCTCATTTCTCCCACACGCAGCCGATGCCCGCGTACCAGCATCTGCTGGCCGCCCTCCGACGAAGCGGCACGCAACACTGCATAGCGCTTTTCCTCATCCAGCAGGAAGATGCCCGTGTGATAGAACCCAAAATTCTCTGAAATCAGGCGCGCCATGGCTTTCAACAGGTGCTCCAAATCGTGAAACTCCGCTGCTTCGCGCGCTACGCGTGAAGCAATCTCCAGTTGTCGGGTGCGGCGCTGCAGAGCCCGCGTGCGGTCCACGACCAACGTCTCCAGCCCGTCCCGATACGCCACCAGTTCATCGGTAAGTTTGCGGCTTTGGGCAAGGGCGGTCACCAGATGCGGAATCATATACTGATTGGAAGCCAGGATGAAAATGCCCGCCATAAGCAACATCACTATTCCGACAACCCAATTCAGCGGGTTTGTCTGATTGACAACAGGGGCGGGCAAGTACCCTAAACTAAAAGCAGCCCCAACGCACCCCATCGTCACCCCAATGAAAATCAGGGCACCGATCCCCCCCTTCCCACTGAGAAGGAGGCTAATTATAAAAGGAATAAGCAAGAGGAAAATACGAGCACTGCCCCCACGCCCCTCTTGAATGAAATCAACAATTCCTATCACATAAAACAGCCCCGCCAGCACCAGTACACGGAACACGTAAGGGGCCTTCTTCCAAAACAGCACAAACAGAAGGAGCGCATAAACCCCGATGTAAAACGGGATCGTCCATAGATCCTGACGCACAAGGCTCTCATAGACACCGACCGCAACGGCAAGAAGTCCGGCCACAGCAACCGCCTTGAGCGCTCTTGCCAGCAGATTCTTCCGCAGGATCTGTAAATCCTCTGACTCTGTGCCCGCATTACGGGCGGCTATTTCATCCCGGTTCACTTCGCTCATGCTTTGGTCCCTTCCTGAA
>JAVEWB010000268.1:0-3921 GCA_034004765.1 Anaerolineae bacterium | reverse complement strand
CCCCCAGGGCTCGGAGTGCGCGGTAAACCGCTTCATGATCCGGGCGTAACAGTACACACACCCGTGGGTGCAGCCGGTGTAGGGATTGATCACGTAGCTGGTGCCCGGCAGCCCACTTTTTTGTAGGATGCTTTTTGCCTGGACGGGATTGATGGCCATGATGTCTCCTGAATGTATGCTTGTTTAGGGATGTAAAGCCTGTCTATTTTATCGCATTTTACATCAGTGACGAGAGCGGCGTTTCAACAGGGGCAAGAGCACTGTCCCAAGCAGCAGGAGCAGTGCGGCAATCCCCAGCCCGATGCCCAGGCCCAGGTTGAAATTGCCAAACGAGAATACGGTAATCAGGAAGGACATCCTATCTGTCAATGCGGGCAAGAGGTCGCGGGCACCCCGGACCTGATAGACTCCTCTGCTAATCAGGGCAAGCGCTGTGAGAAAAAGCACGATGCTGGTGCCGATCACGCCGGGGTGTACTGCAGCCGGAAGCATCGGTCCCGCAAGCACCTGCTCCGTATCCGGGAAGCCGGGGTTGTGCCGGGTGAATGCGGTGGCCCGTTCCTGCGTCTGCCGGATGGCCTGTGCCAGGTCGTGATACTCGTGGAGCACTTCGCGCTGATGCTGCGCCCGGTCCAGTTGGGCGGCGGTATCTTTGTAGTCCGGCTTGATCAGGCGTACCTGCTCCCACACTGCTGCGGCCTCGTCCGGCTTCCATTCGGCCATCAGGCGCGTGGCTTTGGCGTATAGATCTTCCACCATCGTAGATTCGGCCTGCTGCGAGGCCGCGGTGAGTGCTGCGGTAAGCTGTGCTCCGCTTTGATAGCGTGCCTGGGGCTCTTTCTCCAGGGCTTTGAGAACCAGCGCCTCTATCTCAGGGGTGATGGCCGGATTCAACTGTGAGGGGGAGGGGGGCTGCTTGTGGACCTGCGCATACAGGATCGCCGTTGCCGTGTCGGCGGTAAAGGGGACTTCCCCGGTCAGCATCTGGTACAGGACGATCCCCAGCGAGTAGAGGTCAGAGCGGTGATCGATCGTGTGTCCCTCGATCTGTTCGGGGGACATGTACTCCGGGGTACCGATGGCTACGCCGGTGCGCGTCAACCGCGTTTCACTCAGGGCTTTGACGATGCCGAAATCCATGAGCGTCGCATGGTCGTCGGGCCCGATGAAGATATTGGCCGGCTTGATGTCGCGGTGGATGAGGGAATGATGATGGGCGTAATCCAGAGCCGAGGTAACCTGACCGATGATCCGCGTGGTGCGAGGGAGAGGTAAGGGGCTCTCCTGTTCGATGAGCTGTCCCAGCGTGCAGCCTTCCAGCAGTTGCATCACGATGTAGTAGAGGCTGCCCTCCTGTCCGATGTCATAGATGGTCAGGATATTAGCGTGCTGCAGCGAGGCGACGATGTTGGCCTCACGCCGGAAGCGTTGGACGAACTCCTCATCCTGTGCCAGATACTCCGGCAGGACTTTGATCGCCACGTAGCGATTGAGTGACGGTTGCAGGGCTTTGTAGACCGTCCCCATACCGCCCTGGCCGATCACTGCCATGATCTGATAAGGTCCTAATGTCTTATGCAGCAAATTCACCATCGCATACCTCCGTGTTCGGTAGGGTCTTGTCCCCTGGGCTCTTTTACTCAGGATTGCTCCTTGTGCAGCGCAGCGGCAATGACCTGGGCCAGGTGTTCGATGTCGGGGGGTTTGAGCAGCCATGCGCTCAGTCCTTGTGTTTGTAATACTTCGAGATCCTTTTCCATGGGGTGTCCGGTCAGCAAGATCACAGGAACCGTCCATCCCTGCTTGCGCAAGGCATGCAGCAGCGCAATGCCTCCCATCACCGGCATGACGACATCGCTTAGCACGAGAGCAACGTGTGACCCCTGCTGATCCAGCAGCGCCAGGGCCTCCCGCCCATTGGCTGCCGGTAGGACGGTGTAGTTCAGGGCCTCTAAGGTGCTGATCAATGCTGCCTGGACTGCTCTGTCATCTTCCACTACGAGCAGAGTCTCGCCCTGTCCATGCTGTAGGGTGGAGGCCTCCGAGATGAGTGGCTCAGGCGTGTCCACTGCCAGCGCAGGCAGATAGATGTTGAATGTCGTTCCTGTTCCTACCTGTGTAGCTACACCGATGCGCCCTTCGTGCTGCTCGACAATGCCGTAGACCTGTGGCAACCCTAACCCGCTGCCGGCCCCGTGCACCTTGGTGGTGAAAAACGGTTCGAAGATGTGGGGCAGCACATCGGGCGGGATGCCTGTGCCGGTGTCCGTTACGGATAGCCGGATCCAGTCCCCCGGCTTCATCTCCGGGAGCAGCGGCGATTGGCCGTGACGGACGATGATCCGTTCCAGTTCGATCCGCAGGGTGCCGCCTTCAGGCATTGCATCACGTGCATTGACGGCCAGGTTCATGAGCACCTGCTGTATCCGTGTCGGATCGGCATTGACGGTGTGCTCTCCCGAATCGTGAACGAAGGTTACCTCGATGTGTTCCGGGAGTGTGCGCTCCAACAGTTTGACGTGCTCCTTCACCAGTGGGAGCAGATCGAGCGGTTGGCGTTCGAGTGCTGCTCGCCGGCTGAAGTCGAGGATCTGCTGGATCAGTTGGGTGGCGTTCCAGGCCTGTTGGTTGACGATCGCTACCTGTTCCCGGCTGCGTTCGGGCAGTCCGGGTGACTGGAGCATCATCTGGGCATAGAGGACAATGACGGCCATGATGTTGTTGAAGTCATGGGCAATGCCGGACGCCAGTTGGCCGACGGCTGCCAGCCGTTCCTGTTGGGCAAGCTGCGCACGTACTTCCCGTGTCTGGGTGGCGTCATAGACCACCACCACCCAGCCTTCCGGCTCCGGGCCGCTCTGCATGGGCCGGGCAATCGCTTCGAAGATGCGTGAACCGGCGCTGATCTCGTGCCATTGGCCTTTGGGAGGCGAGGTGAGCAGTTCGGCTATCGGACGGTTGCCCAGATGGGTGAGGGGTTGCTGTGCGTTCGCATGGAGAATGGCGCTTTTTTCATCGCCTGTCAGCACGGCCAGGACACGCTGCGCGATGGGGTTGGCCAGCACGATCCGCAGGGCGGGATCCAGCAGCAGCACGCCTTCGGGTACGCTGTCAATGATACCCTCAACGCGCTGTGCCTGTTCGCGGGCCTGCTCTAAAAGATACATGCTTCGAATGGTCACCGCAGCCACACTGGCCATAGCGGAGAGAAGGTCGATATCCTGCTGCGTATAGGCATCTTTTTGCAGACTTTGTACTTGTAGAACCCCAATGGTTTGGCCCTCGACCTTCAGGGGGACGCAGAGTGCTGAGCGAATGGCCTGCTCCTCGGTATCTGAGGGGGGGCCTTCCTGGATGGATCCATCATCCAGCACCCGGTATTCGATCTTCCCTGTTGTCCGTGCCGCCTGGTAATCGGGGGCATAGAGCGGTTCACCAGTGCGGAGCACCTGACTCTGTATACCTCCTTGTGCCCTTAGTGGAATGGGGGGCAGACGCGAAACGTCGAAGGGTACCCCATTGTGCACGATATAGTCGGCACGGATAAGTTGGGCTTCCGCCTCATAGAGAGAAATGAGGAAAGCCTGCACATCCAGCAGCTTGCACACATGGGTATAGGTGATTTGATAGACTTCTTCCAGGCTTGTGGATTCGCCCAGAGCCAGGGCCAGTTGATTTACCGCGACCTGCTGCTCCAGCAAGCGCCGTACCTGAGTTTCCATTTGCTTGCGCCCGGTGATGTCACGTATGGCGGCGATGTGGACGGGGCGCCCGTTGCGTGTGAAGAAGCGCCCGGTGATCTCCACGGGGAATTCGGTGCCATCCTTTTTGCGATGGATGCGCAGAGGAATGGTGATCAGGTTATCGGAGACAATCGGAGTCCCTTGAGTCACCCGCTGTGTCTCTTCCGGCTGGGTAGAG
>JAVEWB010000267.1:0-3933 GCA_034004765.1 Anaerolineae bacterium | reverse complement strand
CCCCTCGCCGGCGACGGCCTTCACAAAAATCATCACGCGAGCCGGCGTTGGCCCCCTTATCCCCGGTCCCTGGGTCATGGGCACGGTCATTGCGATTTACCTGGCCCTCATGATCCTGGGAATTGTGACCTATCTACCGCGCAGGCCAAAGGCCGCTCAACCTGGTCCCATTTGGGGCATGCAGTCCTTCAAACGGCCCTCGCCGGAGAGCCTGGCGCTGATCATCACCACGCACAAAGAGGCCCTTGCCGCACGGCTGATGCACGACCTCCATCGCGGGGTCACGGCCATGAGCGGCATTGGGATGTACACCAACGAGATCCGCGACGTACTGCTGTGTGCGCTAACGGAGGTACAGATCCCGCAGATGCGACAGATCATCGAGGAGCTCGATCCGGGAGCCTTCTTCATCGTCAGCCAGGGGATCAGGGTCCAGGGGCGCGGCTTCCCGCACTTCGAGCCGCCAAGTTAGCCACGGAAATTCAACACAGAGTCACAGAGATCTTTGCTTTTTCTATGTGACTCTGCAACTTTACGTCTCTGCGTTGAATTCCCCTCTGCGTTAAAATCGCCGCTATGCGAACCCTTCCGTCTTCTCGAACGGCTGCGGTGCTTCCGAGCGCACCGGCACCTCACCATCCTGCATCTGGAGGAGCAGCGCCTGCCCCGGCCGGATGCGCTTTGCCAGCGGGAGGATGCGACCGCTCTTCTGATCGCGCACGATCGCGTAGCCGCGCCGCAGCACCGCCTCCGGGTTGAGCGCCGCCAGCCGCGCCGTGAGCCCCACCACGTGCTGCTTCTCCCGCGCCAGCCGGTGCTCCCATGCCGCATCGGATCGCGTCAGCAGGTCGTCCACACGCTGCCGAGCCGAGCCAAACCGCGCCGAAGGGGAAAGATAATGCAGCGCCTGTGCGACTTGGGCCACCTGCTGCTGCCGCGTTTTGAGATAAGCGCGCATAGACTGATTCATATGCAGGATCTCTTGCCGCAGCCCCGCCGCCAGGTCGGCACGATCGGGCGTGGAGAGCTCCGATGCCGCCGAAGGTGTCGGCGCGCGGCGGTCCGCCGCGAAATCGGCCAGGGAGAAATCTGTTTCGTGTCCTACCCCGGAGACCACGGGGACGCGCGACGCCGCTACCGCCCGCGCCACCCGCTCATCGTTGAAAGCCCACAGGTCCTCCGGCGACCCCCCTCCACGCACCAGGAGGATCACATCGACATCATCCTGCTGGTTGAGCGCCGCCAGTGCGGCAACGATCTGCGGCGGAGCGTCGTCACCCTGCACCGGGGTGGGTGCAAGCAGCACCTCGGCCTGGGGATAGCGGCGGCGCAGGACATTCAGCACGTCCTGGAATGCCGCGCCCGTCGGTGACGTGACCACACCGATCCGTTTGGGGAGCTGGGGCAGCGGCCGCTTGCGTGCCGGGTCAAAGAGCCCCTCCGCCGCCAGCCGCGCTTTCAGCCGCTCGAACTCCTGGAAGAGCGAGCCGCGTCCCGCCGGCTGCACGAAGGTGACGTAGAGCTGGTACCGCCCTCCGGCCTCGTAGACGCCGATCGCACCATGGACCAGCACCTGATCCCCGCTCCGAGGCCGATAGGTAAGGCCAATGGCCTGCGTGCGCCAGATCACACAGGCGATCTGCGCACCGGCATCCTTAAGCGTGAAATAAATGTGGCCCGAACTGGGCGTGGAGAGGTTGGAGACCTCCCCCTGCACCCAGAGGTCTTGCAGTTCCGGCTCGTGCTCCAGCAGGGCACGTACCCTGCCAGTCACCTCACTGACGCTGTAGGGGCGGTCCGGCCCCGAGAAGAGGTCCAGTTGATCCCACATGGTTAAAAGACCAGCCGCAGCGTGACGATGAGCAGCATCCCGCCGCCCAGGGCCAGCAGCAGGATCGCGGTGAACTCCGGCATGGGCAGGAGGCCCAATCCGCCCAGGAGACCGATCAAGTAGAGCGTCGCGCCGAAGATGACTAAGATGCGCTCCACACCCTGCAGGCGCAGCGTCTGCCGCGTGGTATAGGTTCGTTTGCGTGCCATGGAATATTAGACCTCCAGTTGGGTTTCCAAGTAATCGATCACTCAGATTGACTCGCAAGTGTTTCGATAAACGCTTCTATTTCCTCAATCCGTGGAGAGGGTTCATAGAAAGATACAGATAAGACCCGCCAAGCTCTGAGGGTTAACCTGTTGACGCTGAACCTCGTTGCGGTATTCCGTCTGTCGCTCAAGCCATGTCTTATACACACTGGCCCATTCGCCAAAGTCTAACACCCAATCGGCGTCCTCCGGCTCCTCGCCGGCAACGTACGCCGCGTAAAATGTCTCCGAACGGATGCCATACTTCCGCTCGAAGGCCAACAGATCCTCTTCAAGCGCATGAAGATCAGCAAGGAGACGCTGCAAATCCATGATCCACCTTCACTCCCCTCATTATAGCGCGATTTCCCCCTTTACGGAAAAGCTGCACCTCCGATACCTATCCATAAAAAACGGTTTTTGGCTGTGGCGCAAAGCGTCGCAGTCAAAAACATTCTCCCTTCCATCCGGAACTTTTCTCCGCGCTCCAACGTCTAAATAAAATGCCCCGCGTCCGCCAGTTCGCGGTATAATGCGGGAATCGCCACGTCAGGCGCATACAAGAAAATACTCGGACAAGGAGAAAAAGAGAATGGGTGAAAGTGCTCCAGTCCTGTCTACACGCCTCAATCCCATCAGGCTGCTGAAGGACCTCGTCATACATCCGGCACAGACCTTCACGCAGCTCAAGGACGCGGGAAAGCGCACGTGTTGGATTGCCGCCGTTGTGATCGTCGTCCTATGCACGCTGCCGCTGATCGCTCAACAGCTCACCGGTGCCGGCAGCCAGGCTGCACTATCGGGCACCTCGGAGAAATTCAGCGCCGTAGCCTCGTCCCCCGACGTCATGAGGATGGAGTCAGAAGCCATGACCGCCTCGGCCCCCACGGGCCCCGGCATTTTCGGAATCGTAGGGGGGGTCCTCGGCACGGCGCTCACCTGGCTTCTCTGGGCCGGCGGGCTGCATCTGGCAAGTGTCTTCTTAGGCCGCAGTAACGGCTTCAAGCAAATGCTGAAACTGCCCGTCTGGGCCTGGATCCCCTACGCGCTGCGGGGAATCCTCCAAACCCTCTACGTCGTGCTAACCCGCAATCCCATCGTGAACGCCGGGCTTTCCGGCTTCGTGATCGATAAAGCGACCGAGCAGCTCATCCCGCCGGGTCCCGGCTCCCTGGCGCTGGCCAGCGTCCTGGGGCACATCGACGTTTTTCAACTCTGGACGCTCCTGCTCATCAGCGTCGGGCTGACCGCTTTCACCGAGATTCCCCGGAAGAAAGCGCTGATCGCCACGCTGATCATCTGGGCCGCGCTGCTGTTGGTCAGTGCGATTGCAGCCATCGTCGGCGGCATGTTCAGCCAGCTCACCACCATGTTCTAAAGGCCCGAACAGTCTACATGAGCGAATCCATCATCCACACCCAGGATCTTTGCCGGGATTTCCCCATGGGGGATCAGGTCGTCTCTGCCCTCAGCCGCGTTACGATAGAGGTCGAGGCAGGAGAATTCCTGGCCATCATGGGGCCCTCGGGATCGGGGAAATCCACCCTGCTCTACCTGCTGGGTGGATTGGACCGCCCCACAAGCGGGCAAATTTGGGTCAACGGGAAAGAGATCACCCGACTGGACGAGAACAGCCTGGCGAGCTATCGAGGCAAGGAAATCGGCTTCGTCTTCCAGGCCTTCCACCTGATCGCCACAATGACGGCGCTGCAAAACGTGGAGTTTCCCATGATCTTCAACGGGGTCCCCGCCCAGGAGCGCCATGAACGCGCCGCCGCCATGTTAGAACGCGTGGGGCTGGGCGATCGCCTGAACCATAGGCCCACCGAACTCTCGGGCGGACAGCAGCAGCGC
>JAVEWB010000266.1:0-3948 GCA_034004765.1 Anaerolineae bacterium | reverse complement strand
ACGATTCGATGATCTCCGGTAAGAGCTTTTTGAGATCCACCGGCTGCTCCGTTTCGGAGGTGCGGCCGACACGGGCATAGTGCAGAATGCCGTCAATCAATGCATGCATGCGTTGGGTGCGCTGGACCATCAGATATAGTAAGTTTTTCCCTTCTTCGTCAAGAGCGGCCTCGTAATCGTTTAAGAGCCATCCGGAGAGCTGGCTGAGCCCACGGAGCGGCGCCTTCAAGTCATGGGAGACGATGTGCGCAAAGTCGTTGAGCTCTGCGTTGATCGCCTCGAGCTGCGCGGTCCTCTCTTTGACTCGCTGTTCAAGTACTTCGGCGTGCTGGCGGATTTGTTCGTGGAGATGTGCCTGCTGGAGTGCCACGGCCAATTGATCGGCAACCTCGCTGGCGACCTCAATCTGCTCAGTGCCGAAGATCTCTGGATCTTGTGCCCCAAGGCTTAGGAAGCCGATCAACTGTTCTTCTGTAATCAAAGGAATCGTGAGGATGCTGCAGAGCCCTTCTTGCTGCAGGATATGGATTTCCGGAGGAATGGGAGAAAAGGTTTGCGGGTCCAGAATCAGTTGAATTTCGCCTTGCTGGAATTCACGCATGACTTCTTCCGCAATCGTGTCACCGGCTTTGAGAGAGAAGGTCATACCCGTCTTGATGCCGATGGAACTATCGGCATCAACCGCAAGTATAGTGATCTGGTTTGTCTCGGGGGCGAACAGCGCTACGTTTGTGCTCACGCAAGGGATCATTTGCCGTATGTGGTGGAGGGCTACCTGGGCTATTTTCTCTGTCGTATGGGCTTGAAGGATTCCCTGATCAATTTTTCGCAGCACGTACAGCCGTTTCGCCTGCTGCTGTAGCTGTTTTTCAGCCTGTTTGCGTTCGGTAATGTCTAAGAAAGAGGCCATCATGCAGATAGGGTTTCCTTTTGTATCGGTGACGATGTTAGCGGCAAGCTGTGCGTCGAAGACCGTGTCGTCCTTTCTTTTGGCGACCAGTTCGCCGCTCCAACCTCCACTTAGCTGTAATGCGGCAAAGCCTTTCCGTGCTTTGTCGGTGTCGCGCCAGAAGCTCAATATGGGTCTCCCTAGTATTTCGCTTTCTTCCGCGTACCCCCACATTTTGAGTGCCGAAGGATTCGCGTAGGTGAGCTTCCCTTTGAGATCGCTGATGGCTATGGCGTTGAGGGAAGACGCAATAGCATGATCTTTGATTCTCAAGGCCTCTTCTGTTCGTTTGCGATCTGTAATGTCGGTGTGCGTGCCGACCGCGCGCAGCGGCTCCCCGCTGGCCCCACGTTCTACTACCTTGCCGCGATCCAGGACCCAGAGCCAATCCCCTGACTTGGCTCTCATACGATACTCAGTCTCGTAATACGGCGTTTGCCCTTCCATGTGGGTAGCAAGGATCGGTCTGACGTAGTTAAGATCATCGGGATGCAGCAGCGCCTCCCACGTGTTGACGTGGCCTATGACCTCGCCCGGCTCGAAGCCGAGCATGGTCTCCCACCGGGAGCTCAGATAGACGGCTCCTGTCGCCACGTTCCAGTCCCACAGCCCGTCGTTGCTGCCTTCTATCGCCAGTTTCAAGCGCTCCTCGCTGACGCGGAGCGCCCGCTCTGCCTTGCGCCGGCTCACAATGTTGCTCCCAAGTGCTGCGATGATCGCTGTTTGGGCGACAATAAAGAGCAGAATTCCCAGGATGAACTTCTTATACTGCTCGTAAAAATCAGCTAAAGAGGCGTCCTGATTGATGATACGGCTTCCTTCGGGTAAGGCTGAATCAGGGATGTCCCACCGTTTAAGTTGGATTGCGTCGAATATGTAGGTAGTCGGGCCGACCAGTTGGATGGGGAAATGGGAGATGGGTTTCCCCTGCAACAGTTGCGCGGCAATTCCCCCTGCGGCCTCTCCCTGGTAAACGCTGCTGACGACCTTGCCACCGACAGCGCCATACCCCATGTACATGTCACTGTGGACAAAAACGGGCACGGGTGATGTTTCTGAAACCAGGGCTATGACTTCTTCCGGTGCCAGAACTTCTCCTGCCGCGTCCCGATAAAAATCGGCATAGTAGAGGATGCTGTTTTGCGGTGCCGAGCGTACCTTCTCGAGAAGTTCAGCAAGGGTGAGACCGGAGCCTTCGTCCAAAAAGGTTACCGCGACCGGGATTTTTCCCTCTGCGATCAGGCTTTCGAGAGCGTCCCGGTCATTTTCCCCAGTGGTGGTGTTGTCTGTGATGGCCAGTACGTGAGTTGCATTGGGGCGCAGCTTCAGGCCGATTTCGATCGTTTCTACCGGGGCAATGGTTTGGACGATACCGGTGAAGAGCGTCCTCCCGGCCACCATCTCTGGGTCAAAGCGGCTGACGCCGCAGAAAACGACGGGTGTTTTCAGGAAGAGCCTGTCGTGGTACTCGAGCATGAACTGGAAGGCATCATCGTCCAGAGTGATGATGACATCGAAGGGTACGTAGCGGTATTTCAAGGCATAGGTCTCGTAAAGCAGTCTCCAATACGATGGAGTGGAGATCCTTTTGGCATCCATATATTCGATGGAGAGTTCGACGTTGTCCGGAAGAGCAGCTTGGACGCCTGCCATTTCCCCATCGGACCAACTCAACCCCGGATGGTAGGAGTTGAGGATCAACACACGCTTTATGTCAGGCTGTGCGACTGCCGGATGTCTGTCCAGAGCGGTTCCTGCCATCATGGACACAATGAAAAAGCAGAGGAGCAGGCGTGGAATGACAGACATGAAGTGGCCGTTGGGGGACAAGGTATGATGCGTGCTCAAATAGCGCCTTACAGAAGGCGCGGTGTGTGCTTTCTTCTGTCCCATCTTAGTTCTTTCTCCCTTACAGATCCACTCTATAGAGGTTCAGGGTGAACTGATTCATAAACATTAGCCGCACATCCAAATCTATATTACCCCGGGCTGAAGCTTTTGACAATAGATCACATTTTGGGAAACAGAGTACCTTTCAAAGTCTATGTAAAGCATACTTGACATTATCTTGATTTGCGTTAAAATGTAAATTAAACTTTACATGGGGGTGACAATGGAACTTCATAACCGTGTGCGCGAGGAACGCGTTCGGCGAGATCTCACGCAGGTCTCTCTGGCAGATGCTGTAGGGGTGACGCGTCAGACGATTATCGCCATTGAGAAAGGGAAATTTGTCCCGTCGGTGAAGCTATCCTTGGAGCTTGCAGGATTCCTGGGGCTCCCGCTGGAGAGTCTATTCTGGTTGGAGGAGACGAAGTAGAGATGAAAGGATTGCAGCGTTACTATATAAGTCGGGCTCTGTTGTCTGTGGCATTGGGTGGGGCACTTTGGTTTTCTGGAACCACCTGGTGGGCAGCCGCGTTGCTGGGGTGTGGGGTGTTTGCACTTTTCTTGTGGGCACCGCACAGCGGCCGTTATGCTGTCCACCCCGAGCTGGGAGTGACGGCGATGCGGCGCGATGAACATACACAGGCGATCAATGATAAGGCCGCACGCAATGCCTTTGTGGTGACGATGCTTGCACTAGGGGGACTGGTCATGTATTTTGGTTCGGTGACTCCTGCTGTAGTCCCTCTGAGCATCCTCAGGCTGCTGCTCTTTACAGGGGTGCTCACTTATTTCGTGTCTGATTTTTGGCTGCGGCGTTCCTGAGCGCTTCTGCTTTCTATAAGGACAGGGGAACTTTTGGCGCCAATCCTGCGTCTTAGATTCAGATGTGTGCTATCCTACCCGGAGGCGTTATGCTTCCGGGTAGGGCTTGTATTTTGTGAATTCGTGGATTCGTCTTATACTTCTTCTTGCCTGTGCGATGAAATCAATCCTGCGCCGTTTATGGAAAGCCCTGATGTTTGGGGGCGGAGCCTGCCTGCTGGTGTGTCTGGCGGCAGGCCTATGGCTTTTTGCGGATCTCCCCTCCCCGGAGGATCTGGACCGTTATA
>JAVEWB010000011.1:0-18970 GCA_034004765.1 Anaerolineae bacterium | reverse complement strand
TGCAGGCAGGCTGAAATAAAACGAGACGCTGCCTTGAGGACCGTAAATGATCTCATCCTGATATCCTATGTCGGCGAAGCTCACATCATAGGCGTCAGGCGATTGTGCCGCTGCCGGCCACACCGGTCCCCCAAAAGTAACCACCAACAATAAGAATACACGCCACAAACCACCCCATTTGCTGTTCATTGCAGCCTCCTTCCACTTCGTACACATGCCTCTTGGAAAATAGCCGCCAATTGTGCTGCTGAATGATGGATATCGAAACCCTGCAATACAGTCTCACGCCCCGCCCGACCGAACTTAAGACGCGACGCCTCATCCCCTACAAGGCGGCGTATAGCCTGCGTCAAAGCCATGACGTCACGTTCCGGGACCAACAAGCCGTTCTCCTCATCGTGCACCAGTTCAGGGGTTCCCGTGACCGGCGTTGAGATCACAGGAACCTCCATACACATCGCCTCGAGGAGTACATTAGGCATACCGTCCCGGTCCCCTCCTTTAGCAACCACACAAGGCAACACAAAGAGATCGCTATGACGATAGAGATCATAAATCTCAGCCTGGGTCCTGGCCCCCAGCAACGATACAGAACCCTGCAAATTCTCTCTCTCGATCTGGGCCTGAAGTAAAGCATGCAAGGGTCCTTCACCGGCAATAGTGCAATACAACGGGATTCCCTGCTTCACCAATTCGGCACAGGCCGCGATGAGATACTTGTGACCTTTTTTCTCTACCAGGCTGCCCACCGAGGTGATCCGCATGATCCCGTCTGTTGAAGGAACATGGGCAGGGAGGAACTGAGCCGGGTCGAGTCCATCATGAACAATGGCAATATCCGCCGCTTTGAGCCGCGGACAGAGGTCTAGAATATACTGCCGATGGTACTCTGCGATGGTGACGATGCCGTTGGCCAGTTCAAGTTGCTGTCGTACATCGGCTTGATTGCGCATAAAGAGACCAAAAGCATGCGGGTGTACGGTAAAAGTCACGCCGATCAAGTCAGAAACCACCTGCGCCGCAACACCGTTGATCCACAAAAAATGGGCATGGATATGATCGATCCCCAATGCTTGCATCTGACGAGCGAAATAAACCGACTTTGGGAAGAGACTTAGAACTCCCAACAGCACAGCAGGCTCCCGCCAGGTCTGCCACAGCGCCTTGAAAAAGGCCCGAAGGTACCTCAACGGCGACCGCAACAGAAAATACGCCTGTGCGCCCCACAGCTTCCAGGAAAGGAACAAGGGACTATAGTGCACGTAAGGCATCATTTCCTGCACCTGCGCGTGCACAGGCTCAGAATGCGGCGGTTGCAGCGAGAAAATGTGGACCTCCACGCCAAGATTGCGTAGGGCAAGCATCTCACGAAGGATAAAAGTCTCCGTCAGTTTAGGAAAGCGCGCCAAAAGATAAGCAACTTTCATCTTCTCACCCCTCGCCTCAAGGTCCATCCGCACCGGATCACCGCAAGACCACCGGCATGAAGACTGAATAGCCGTTGGGATAGACACTACTCGTCCGCACCAAACGCCCCCAGCCCACAACATCGATAATAGCCGTATTCTCGATACGTGTGGTTGCCACAGTATCGATCACCACGCCATAGGTAATCACAGCTTCGGTAGTCTTGGAAAGCACGCCGTTCCACCTCAGGACGTTGCCCGCAGCAGAAACCGTCCCGGAAGTAGCCGCAAGGGTACCCGGTATATAAGAAAGGCCGCTGGGTACCGTATTGGTCATCAAGATAGGATAGGTCACTGGCATCGTCGTAATCACCTGAATCGTGAAATTCACCCGCGCTCCCGTTGGAGCCGCCCCCGGCACAGCAAACATACGTGTTTGGTTGAAGTCCGGTCCCTGCCATACGTAGGCGGCACTGCGCAGCACATCATGCCGCCCCGTCGGCCACGGCATCCGCAGTGAATCATACGCTGCCGGTACATCCCAAACAAAGAGTTGGCCGTCCCGGGTAGCCGCCAGGATTTCCACATCGCCGTCCCGATCCAGGTCTGCCAGCGTTGGGGCAGATTGTCCACCCAAAGATCCAAACGGCATGGGGAATCCCGCCATCAACGATCCATCAGCATTCAGCCCCCACAGCCCCACAGCCTGACTCCGCATGTCGGAAGCAGGGACATAGGTGCTGAAAACGATATTCGGCTTGCCATCGCCCGTTATATCTCCGATCACCGGCTCGCTGGCAAAAAGGGTCTCCCCCTGCGTGTAGTTGAACGCCCACAGCACGGTTTTATCAGGTTTATAGGCCCGGATCCAGCCATCCTCGGTCGCCACGACAATCTCCAACTTCCCATCCTTGTTCAAATCCGCAACCGCCGGGGCCTGCCGTGGCAAGGTCTCATACGCCACAACTCCCGCCCCCAACGCTGCCTGTTCCCATCCGGCCCGCCGGCTGCCGTCAGGCTCCAACACTACCAATCCACTGTTCAAAATCGTGGTCACGTTCCCGGGGCCGGCAACGCTGCCGGCCACAATAGCTTCAACCTGCCCATCATTTTCCAGATCTGCAAGAATCGGCGCGCTGACAGAATACCCAATACGAAGGTCCTCATGGTAATCGCCGTCATTCCCATTGACAAAAGTACGGATCGGCCACCCGGGCAGATAAGTACCATTGGCAGCGTAAGCGTACAGGTGATAGAAATCACGCCCCAAGAAGACATCAGCCAATCCATTACCGTTCAAATCTCCAATAGCCACCGCTCCATAGATTCCGGCAGAAGTGTGCCAGTTAGGCCAGTTGCCCCCCACCAGCGTGCCATTTGCATGCCAGGCATACAGGTTGGGAACCGCGGTACTCCCACTAGGGTCCCCGGAGGCGTTGTTCGTCGTACCCGCAACGATCTCCAAATCCTTGTCGCCATCAAGGTCACCCAATGCGACCGTGCTGATCCAGGAATCGTTGTTCGAAGCGCCGGTATTCCAAGCCACACTCTTCGGCCACCCACTCATCAGGCTTCCCGTGTGATGCCAGGCAAACACCCGCCCCTGCCCATCATAGACCGGGGTTCGAGTGCCCGCCACGATCTCCAGATCAGGGTTGCTATCCAGATTTCCTACCGCGATCTGACTCACGATCATCCGATCTCCCGTAGCCAGCGGGAAGTTGGCCAGGCGGCTGCCATCGGCATACCAGCCATTCACGCCGCTGCCGGCACCAATCAGCAGCTCGCGATCGCCATCCCCCTCCAGGTCAACCACAGCAGGCGAAGAAAAGCGAACCCAGCCGGTTGCGTTGACAGGAAATCCGGCTTGAAACGGATAAAGAGCCGCCTGCCCCTGATCCAGGTTGAAATCGTCGAACCAAAACGTCCCCGTAGTATCGGTATACAGAAAAACGCGCACCTGGATTTTTGTAGCCTTCGGCATCGTCTGAAAACGATACGTGACCCGCATCCACTCATTGTCCTCATGGTCGATATTGGCATCCGCCATCAGGCGAATACCGGTCTGCGCGCCCGTACCGGTGTATTGATAGATGCTGACACTGGGGAACCAGGTAGCATCGCGCGTGCGCAGCCAATAGCTAAGCGTATAGATAGTAGAAGGCTGCACAGCCACATAAGCAGAATACAGACTATCCGTCTCTCCACCGGAACTGCGAGCAACGCGGACAGAGTGTGTCCCGCCGTGCGCCACCCCGCTTTCCCAGGTCCAATGACGGGAAGGCCAGCGCCAATCCGTTGAACCTCCCGCAGGGAAGGTCTCAAATCCGCCATTTGGGAAACTCGCCAACCTGCCTTGCGTCGGCAGAGCAAAGAGTCCTATTGATAGCAAGACACCAAGCAAAACTACTCGGGATACAGAGAAACGAGCCATCGCTCCCTCACTTTCTCAAAGAGCTGAAAGGTATACAGCTTCCTTAAAAGCACGCCGAATCAGGTACGAATTTCAGAAGGAGGTTCGAAGGGGCCTGGGACTGATGTAGATCTTAGACATCATATCCTGGTGTCCAAATTAAGCAAGGCTGCCTCCAGCTCTTCCCAGTCAGGTGGTTGCCATCAATTTGATAACGTTCTTGCAACCTATAGGATTTTTAAAGAGCAAGCAAACAAAATAGCCACATTTGCTTCCTGCGAAGAAGCTAAGTCCTTACCTCTGAAAAGCCTGCATAACACGGCTGCGTCTGAATGATCTCGACAGCGGTAGGATAGTCGCTTGCCAATCTGGGTTCCATCAAAAAACCTCGCACGGCGCTGTAGGCGACAACGGTCTGAATCCACAAGCTCTTGAACGTCTCACTCAAGCTACGTTTCTTCACCCAGAAAACCACCAAAATACCCACTAACGCCAGCGCTACTCCAGCCAGAGGCCACCAGCTCCGAAAGAAAAGTGCCAGTGCCCCAGCACCGATCACCCCTAGCAGCCCCAAAAGATAAAGGAGCGTATAGGCGCTGCGCTCTCTGATCACGGTTCCTAAAAGGCCCGATCTGAGATGGTAACGCGGCACCTGCCCATACCCCGCCCATAAGTTGGTGCGAGAACGGCGAAAAATGTATTCCCAGGAGTTCTCTATCGGCCCATAATGGGTGCACAACAGGGCCGGAAGCCGGTTCAACGTGAAGCCGGCATGCCGCAGGCGTATGGAAAGTTCCGGCTCCTCCTCAGAAATCAAGTAAGGGTTGAACCCCCCCACAGCCTCCAATGCCGAACGGCGATAGAGCGCAGCCCCGCAGAAATAGCGGGTCGCGGACACCCGGTCAGACAGACCCTCGCACATCCGCTCTTCACTCAACACCCGACCATCCCGCACATGGAGATTCCGATAGTAACCATCCACCCCGGCCGACTCAGGATGTGCAGCAAGGAAAGGGAGCGCCTGCTCCAGCCATCCCGGTTCCAACTCCATATCACCATCCAAATGTAGGATGAACTCGCCCCGCGTGTAGAGCATCCCGAGGTAGCGGCCTGCCGCAGCCGAACGGAACTGTTCCGGGCGTAATCTCACAATCGAAATTGGGTAGCGGCGGGCAATTTCCACCGTTTGATCCGTCGAAGCCGAATCGACCAGAAGAATTTCTGCCTGTGGCCAGGCCTTCACCCCGGCCAGGACGGACTGAATGGCACGCTCAATATGCGCCGCTTCATTGCGTGCAATGATCACCACAGACAAAGCACACTCACTCATCGTTACGTCCTTCAACACCAGCATCCTCTAACTCGATGCGCTCCATCCACTCCCGCTCGCCCCCTGTTTCCACCCATCCCGGGTGTCGCACTGCTATCTTGACCGGTATCCGCGGAATCTCCAAAAGGTTAGCAATCGCCAGTCGATGAGCCCCATCGCTGAATAACAGGTCCCCGCGGCGGCCAATACTGACGATCACCTCTTCATCTGCCTGCATAGGATTATAGGTGCGCCGGGCTTGCATGAGCTCAGCTTGGGATTTGTAGCCCTCCCGCCGAATAACATCGAAAAGATCCTCAAGCTGCTCACAGCGCCGATCGAATTCCTCTCGAGTTCGACACCCCCAAAGAACCTGTCCGGCAGCCAACTCCTCAAGTGCGTTCTGATAGAAAAAAGTCTCTGTCCAGGGCCGCCCTTTCACACAGACATCTGCAAAGGCCCGGTAAATATCCAGATCGCAAAATCGCTTTTCCAGCCTATCCCAGTCCCCCCCTATCACACGCCCCTTGAAATCTCGTATATTGAACTCCTGAAGCGCGCTGTAGACGATGCGCTGCGGTGAGATCCAATACACTCTATCGATGTCAATGTTTCGGTCATAAGGAGCCGTCAGTCGCACCCATCCCCAGCGACATTTCCAGAAGAGCCCTTTTACTGTACGCCAGACCCAAAACACCGGCTTTGCCAACCGAGCCTGCTCTAATAACGTCCCAAGCGCCTGCTTGACGCGCTCTCCCCGGCCAGATCGGGGAGACTTATAGGGTGCACTTCTTCCAACCGGCGCGGCACCCATTCAAGCGGGCTCCTGCTCCCGCTTCCAAATCTTCCGAAACAACGCCACATCCTCTGCCGAAAAACCGCGCAGCACAAAGATCAGTAAAGCATACACCACAGCAGCCAGGAGGATCAAAAGGTAGAGTGAGACCCGTCCAACAAGGGACCAGACACCTGCGGCCATAAGTCCTGCCGCAAATGCAAAACGCCAGCCCAGCTTGAGCAAGGGGAGTTTGAGCCCTCCGCGTTGCACATAATAAATATTATAGAGCAAGAATGCCAGGCGCCCCGAGATCAAAGCCCAGGCAGCACCCAGCGCACCAAACTGCGGCGTCAAAATCAAAGCCAGGAGTCCCCGGAACAAATCCGCGACCAATTGTCCACGTAACACCCGGTTTTGTTCATCGCGGGCTAAAAGGGTGCGCCACAGAACCGTATTGCAAAAATTGAGGGGCAGATACCAGGCCAACACCCGTAGCACATCAATGGATTGCTCAAAACCGGAGCCATAAAAAAGCGGGATAACCATATCCGCGACCACAAAGGTCCCAAAGGCCAACGGAAAGGCTACCGCCCACAGGTATTTGATCGATTTATCCCGGATATCCGCTGCCTTTTTCAGCGATTCCTTGGAGGCCAGCGACAATACAGGGAAGACCGTTGTCATGTAGCTGTCAGACACCATCGCCCAGATTGTGACCAGCTTGAGCGCGGCGCTGTAGAAGCCCACTTGCGTCTCGCCCTTGGTCAACGACAAGACAACCAGTTCCACTTGAGAAAAAAGGGTTCCTAAAAGCACCAGACCCGCAAACGCTTTGAGATCCCGCAGCATGGCAAACAGGAAGGTGCGGTCGAACTCCCAGTGTGGCACGAACACATACCGGACAAAAAAGTAGAAGACCACCAGCAAGGTCAGGTAGTCACAAACCACGTAGATAACCACCAGACTGATCACAGAGGCCCCCAGATACAAAGCCAACAAGCTCGCCAGAATCCGCACAATGATGCCCAACAATGCCGTAAGTGTGATGAATTCCGACTTCTGGTAGACGATGAAGAGGGCCCGCAGTACGACCAGCAGCGCCGTAGGCAGGAACGCCAGCGAGATGATGTAAATTCCCAACTGTGTTTGAGGTAAATATCCCAGGAAGGGGACAACGACATCAACCCCCACAAGGATGAGCATCGCGCTGACTAGAGCAATCAAACTGGCATGAACCAGATAGCGATTTGTCTGAGAGAGATCTTTGGGCAACTCACGGGGGATGAAGCTGGCAAACCCCACACCGCATCCAATGCTCGCCGTCTGGAAAATCCCCATGATGGTCGCATAGACTCCCAACCCCTCGACTTGAAGCAGGCGTGAGAGGTAGAAAAACAAAATAACATTGCCAATCAAGTGGCCGACACTGGCAACCGTAAGAGCAATGGTATTCTTAAAGATTCGTCTGGGATTATTCAAAGTTCCTATACCTGTAGCAGAGATTCACGCGGCTCAGAGTCAAGATTTCGCAGGCTGGCCACCAGCGAGACCAGCATCCAGACAAAAAGCATCGAAGTCCGTAAGTTGAAATGTTCGGCAAACATCTGCATGGACATCGAGATAATGGCACAGCCAATCCCCAACCCCATAAGGGATTGGAAACGACTGCCCGTGTGCACGTGGTGCCAGACCTCAACCAGCGGAGCGATCAGAAAAGCAATGTAGAACAACAACCCGAACAGTCCCGTCTCGGCCCAGGTCAAAAGGTACTTATTGTGCACAGCCGAATAGATAACGTAGCCCAAGTAGCCCACATCCGCCGTATTATAGTCAGCAGCAACCAGAGCATAATTATTCGTCCCCACCCCCAACCAGGTATGCGCACGGATGACATTCCAGGCCAGTCTGGCCATCTTGATACGACTCTCTGCAGAGCCGCTATCATCGAGGGTGACCCGATTGTAAATGGTGGGGTAGAAGATCAAAACGATGATCGTCGTCCCAATCAGCATCCACACAAGAGTTTTACGACTTACCCACCCGTGCCAGAAGCCCATCCAGACAAAAATCAAAAACGCCACCAGGAACCCTACCCAACTGGCACGGGACGAGGTGCTGATCAAAGCCGCACAGCCGGTGACGAAACAAAAAAGTGCAAAAAGTTTCTGGGAATATTTAGGAAATACCCAGATCATCGCACACGTAACCGCCAGAAATCCCGAGATGACGCCACCGGCTATATTGGGGTTACCAAAGGTTCCACCCACACGTACAGGATCCGTATGGAGGGTCGCATTGATACCAGCAAACCAGAAATGCAATCCGGTAATCCATTGCACAATCATCAACAGGTTCTCGGCAAGCATCCCCCACATCAAGGCCTGAATAAAAAACAGGATTTCCTGCCTTGTCCGCAGATGATTCGCCAGGTAAAAGTAAGCCAGCAGGAATTCCAACAGTTGGACAAGCCCAAAAACACTCAACTGCAAATCTTTCGCTTGATAGACCGAAAGTATGGAGAAGAAGAAAAAACCCAGCGAGGGCAGCGTGGTAGCCGAGAAAAAGCGGGGCTGCCGTGCTCTCGACCGGCTCGCTTCCAAGATCCAAATGGCGTAGCCCAATAACAGCACGAGCAGGACCAAAGAGATCCGCAACTCGGTTAGCGATACGATCGTGAGATTCCCATGCGCGATATTTTCCGCATTCCGGGCATATGGGCTGATGATCAGCGAGAAATCCAGGCTAAGAGGCACACTGATCGCAATGGCCACCAGCACGGTCTTCTCCAAATCATTGATCAGCATGAGAACGGCAAATCCAATGGGGACAAGGAACACAATCCCTTGCACTCCTGTAGAAAACCTCCAGGAAAGCACGGTAACCGCACCAACCAACAGGCCGATTAATAAAGACAAACCCAGCTCAAGAATCTGTTGAGCTGGACTTGTCGCTACTAATGTCTTATATCGCTTCTGCAGGACAAGCCAATTCATTCGTCACACCATGGTTGAAAGCCAGAGCGATCAAATGGTAATGGAGACTGGAAAGTCAATCTCATGCATACCTCCAGCTCTTTTCACCCTTCTCCACAAAAACGAATCCAAAGACAGTGGCGTGACTCGCCTGTAGCTGCTTGATCGCCGCCAGCACATCCTCACGCTTGGAATGCGCTTCCGCCACCACAAGAATGACACCTTCCACTTTAGGCGCCAACACGGAGACATCCGCCATGCCCAGCACCGGAGGAGCATCCAATAGGATCATGGAGCCCTGTGTGCCGAAATAGCCCAGCAACTCTTCCATGAAAGAAGATCCCAAAAGCGCAGTTGGGTTGGCCACTCTAGGCCCTCCGCCCCCTATAATGAATAAGTCAGGCTGGGGTGTTGAGCGCACAATGCCATCAAGCATTTCTTGGGTAAGCTCAGGGCGCTCCATCAGGAGATCGCCTAGTCCCCGAGTCTCTTCCTCTACTTCGTGCCACCCCAACCGCCTGAACAGGTTAGGATGACGCAAATCACTCTCCACCAGGTAAATCGGACGCCCACGTTCCGAGAGAATATGGGCCAGATTAGCCGCCACCGTGGTTTTGCCTTCGTGAGGAACCGCACTGGTAATGAGAATGGTTTGCACCGCGACGATCCCTTTCAACGCGGGCAAATTGACACCCAGGAGCCGATAAGCCTCCTCGAGAGGCTGAAGATTATGCCCAGTCTTCCCCTCTTCCTCTTCCTCTTTGTCCAAAGGCAGAAGTCCACCGGGAACAGTCCCCAGAACAGGCAGATTGGTAAGGTGTTCCAGTTGATAAGGACTGCGAATACTGGTATCGAGATTCTCCAGCGCAAGAGCCAGACCAATACCGGCAAAGAGCCCAATCACTATGCTCAAACCAACTTGTGTAAGACCGACGCGATTGGATGGCGTATTCGGGAGGGTCGCGGGGGTGCTAATGGTGATGCTGTTGGCTCGCAGAGCATCGCTCAACCGAGCTGTTTCATAGCGCTCTAACAGATCGTTATACGAGTTTTCTTTGAATTGAATCTGGCTCCGTAAAGCATCGACCTCCGTGCCCACGGTCCCCTCAGCCAACAGTGCCTCGAGCTTCTGCTGGTCCTGTTGAAGTTCCTCTTCCAAGCCCCGCAATTGCTCATTCACAATTTCCAGAGTGCTCTTACCGCTTCCCATGTAGATATCACGTGAATACTCTATCAACAGCAGCCCCAACTCATTTGCCAGATCGCGAGCCAAAGTCGGGTCACTGGATTGCACGCCGATGGAAATCAACTCCGTATTGGGGATGACCTCTACCGACGTTGCCTCATAAAGTTCGCCGGAGCTCAACCCGGCGGACCGAGGGGCCAAACGATCGATCGCCTTAGTCAGCACCGGCCCACTGCGGAGAATACTTGCATAGGTGTTCAGCAGGCGGATGTTATAATCCTCGCGGAGCTGAAAGTCAGCCATCCCTACATCAAGCATGATACGCAGCGTCGCTTTTGCGGTATAGACCGGCGTGATAAGAAAACCTGCGATGGCCACAACGGATAACGCTGCGGCCATCACGATGGCAATGACGGGAAGACGTCGTTTGAGCACATTTAGGTAAAACTGCAATTCCATATAGTCCTCACAAACTTGCGTCAGACGAGCTGGCGCAGTAAAAAGGCATCTCGCAACCCTACTTCGCCCCCACTCCCCGAGCAACTGAAGCAAAAGTTGCCCAGAGGATCTGCACATCCAGCGCCAGGCACTGCTTCTCAATGTACTCGATATCACATTGTACAATATGATTGAAAGAAATACCACTGCGCCCACGGACCTGTGCCAGCCCGGTCAATCCGGGCAGGACCTCCAGCCGCTCATAGTGCCAGGGTTGATACTCCTCGACCTCCCACGGCACATTGGGCCGCGGACCAACCAGACTCATCTCGCCTTTGAGAATGTTGATGATCTGGGGCAGTTCATCCAAGCTCGTCTTCCGCAAAATGCGGCCCACCCGGGTAATCTGAGAATCCTGAACGGGCTTATAGATTTTCTCCGTTTCAGTGTGATTGGCAGTGCTTCCCGTAAAAGCATGCAGGAAAGCCCGAGCTGCAACATACTGCGCTGCACCCGTCGAGGTATTCTCCTCGTCACCAATCTCCCCATTCACGAAGGCCTTCATGAAGGCACGGTGCGCGCTGTTATCCAGATTGTGCTGCATCGTGCGAAACTTATACATTCGGAACGGACGTCCGCCCTTTCCAATGCGCTCCTGAACGAACAGCGCCGGCCCTGCAGAATCAGCGCGGATCAACACTACACAAATTACCCACAGCGGCAGGAGAATGGGCAGCGCAATGATGCAGCACACAATATCAAAAAGGCGTTTGGCGAATTGGTACACGCGCCGATAAGGATAAACCTGTGGTTGATTGATAATTACTAAATCCATGTCCCTGTCCTCTCAAAATCACGATATAGAATGTTCCGTTGTCACCGGCTGCCGCTGCTGCAGAGACTGTCCAAGTTCTTCTACCTCCACACTACCCTCCAACCCCTGCACAGCCTTCTCCATCAGATTCTCAAAAGTTAACGCATCCTCCGGGAAAGAAGCCACGCCAACCTTGAGTGCCACACCTGTCTCCTCATACACGACCTCACGTAAACGACCCGCCAGATCAAACAACTGCCCCGACGTTACTTCCGGCAGCAAGATCAGGAAATTATCATCATGCCGGGCGATGATATCGTAATCCTCCAACTTCTCGCAGAGGGTTCGAGCTACATCAGAGAGCACGTACTGTTTCATCATGGCCTGGACGGCTTCTTGCACCATGCGATCCAGGACAGCCTGGATCGAAGCGTTCTCTACTTCAATCGCCAACAACCCCAAAGGCCGCTGGTGATTTCGGGCTCGCTTCAACTCTTTGTACATCTCTGTCTCGCCATTTGACAGAGAGTCCGCCAGCGCGTCCGTCGATCCTATGGTAATGCGGGCCAGTGCGTGCTCAAACTCCCCCACCCCCTTACTGACCGATCGCGCCAGCGATGCTGTGACCGAGATGATGAAGAGTTCAGTAACCGTTAAAGGAAGTGCGCTACCCCAAACAGTAGCCCCCCAGGTCTTGATCATCAGGAAGAGTGCTCCCTGGGAAGCTAAAAGCACCCACAAAGGGATTTTGCGCATGGCGGGCACAGCAATCATGAGCACGGCTACAACAGGCACAAAGATATAAGCCGCGCCGGTGATATTCACAGCGTCGTTTCCTCGTTCAATACTGTAAACGAGGAACATCCAGACGATCATGATTGCGACCCAGAAACGCATCCTTTTCATGCTAGAAACCCCCACCCTCTACATAAGATAATAAACGGGCGCTGTAAATAAAGAGTATCGAAAATTCCTAAAAGTTATTAAGAATTATAAAAAAGGATAGGAGATGACATTTTTTGAATCTAGAGGAAAGAAGTCGTCAGCACAGCGCAAAAAACAGGCCACCGCCAAACCCAGGCGGTGGCCTGTTGCCTTATCCGTAAAAAAAGTGACGGCTTAAGCTCTCAAACTATCACGGTACCCGCACGGTGAAATCGTCAAAGGCCACCGTAACCTCATCGCCTCCCTGGGACAGCTCCAGGGCCAAACCAACACCGATCTCCATCGGGAAGCTCTCATCGCTCGCCTGGAACAGGTATTCGTCGTTCACGAAGAAGTAGAAGGCCTCACCGTCGACATCGACGCGCAAGAGGTTTCTCTCACCCGGGCGCACGGCCTCGGTATACATAGGAGCCACCAACTCAGTCCACGCACGCTCATCAAGCCTGTAGAAGGCCGCGTAGCCGTTATCCCGCACCGAGAAATAGTAAAGGTTGTCATAATCACGGCAGCGGAAGAGCAGCCCATACGTGGCATCTTCAGCACCCGAAACGCGCTGGGCCGCCGCGCTCAAAGAGAAGTGATAGGGGAAGCGATCCGGGTCAAAGGGGACGTAAATCTCATTGTACTCCTTCATGAGGACGCCCTGTTTGGCCGTTACCTCCCAGATGTACCCCGCCGAGACAAAGTACTGTTCACTGGTCACGTAATCGTCGTCCAGCGAGCCGGTGCTCCAGGTCTCCCTGCCGAAATCGTCGCGGAACATCGTGTAGCCGGCAGATGCCGGGCGCTGAGGTTCATAGATCTCGATGGAATCCACCACCCACTTCCCGTCCACAACGAACCCCACGCCACCCTGCACGAAGGTGTCATCGACAAAACTGGCACGCTCCTCACCATTGACGAGCACCTTGTACTGATCCTGCAAAGCATCAAGCGTCAAGACACACTCAAGCTGCCCTATCGCACACATCGACGTCGTCGCCTGGAACCCTTGCACGGGGCTTTCCTGTCCATCGACCACCTTGCGCCCCTCACAGGCCAGACGACCATCCGTCACAAAGCACTGCATGCCAATGTAGTTATCTTCATCCTGCATCCGCACCATGACCTGAAAATCCGTGACCTCCGAATAATCGGCATTCCCAAAGGTGACGCTGTAATCATACCAATAATCATCCCCGACGTAAGCAGCCACGTATCCTTCGGTGACCAGTTCCCCGTTCTCCGTCAGATAAGAAGCGTCGTACGCAGCATCGATGCTCCACTCAGGGCGAAACCCACCAACACCCGTCTCAAACGGCTCCTGGTAAAGGATCCGCTGCAGCGGGGGCTCATCGGGAGGTCCATCCTGATCGGATGAAGCGGGCGTAGGCACTACCGTGGGCTCAATCTGTGAAGAAATCTCCTCTTTCTCCCCCTTGCTCACCCTCAAAGTGACCTCGCCCTCACAAGGGGAAAGCACCGCGCCCGCCGAAGGGTTCAGGGAGATCACGTCCCCCTCCGCGACGTCATCATCATAGGCTTCGACCACCACGGGGGTCAATCCCAGATCGCTCAAACGCTCCGCTGCCGTGTCGCGGTCCAGTCCTACCACATCAGGGACTTCACACTCCGCTGCGTCTTCTCCGTCAGTAAAAGGCTTCGTCAATGCGTTACAGGCCAGAGAGACTAACAAGAACACCCCAATCAATACCCACAGAAAACATTTACGGATGTTTCCGTCTTCGTTCATAGTGCCCTCCTGTACTATCAAATTGGCTGCTGATTGCCGGCAAAAGTCAGAAGGGAAAAAGATGAAGACAGCAGCTTGTTTTTAGTATAGTGAAAATTCTTACTAAAGCAATCAGTCATAAAGGTAGATTTCCCTGTTTTCCAGATCCAGGTATAATTTCCTGTATGAGCTTAGCCCAGGAGGGAAACCATGACCCGAGACCCCTCGTTCAATAGATCTTACAAGAACCCCTATCGCCGGGGACTGCTTGCCGTGGCCGGGGTAACCGGCCTCTTTCTCCTCATTACACTGGCATCAACGGGCTTGACGCTCGGCGGTTGGGAGGATATCTTCATCGTCCCGGCCATTATAAGTGGCGGCCTGACATTGCTCTTCGGCCTCATTGGGCTCGGCACCTGGCTCTACGGATTTTGGCAGGTGCATAAGATCAAGGAGTTCTTGACCAGCGGCCGCCCGCTCGTGCAGTGGACCTACACCCCTGAGGAGTGGCAGGAACTCAAAGAAGCAAACTGGCAGGAAGAACAAGGGGACTGGCAGCTACAGTTGGGTTGTCTCACGGTCATCTTCGCACTGGCAGGACTTTTGACCGGCGCGATGATCGGCGGGGATGAAGGACTTGTCGAAGCCTTCACCGGCGGCCTCATCGGGGGAGGCATCGGAGCACTTCTGGGCGGACTTATCGGTGCCGTGGTAGCAGGTTTCAATCACCTGGCAGTCCGACAGGCTCATCAACAGGTAGAACCGGGAGAGGTAGCCCTGGCACCCGACGAGCTTTACGTCAATGAAGACTATTTCAAGGGCAATGGGGACTCAAGTTACATCAAGCACACCGAACTCCAGCCCGGTACGCCAACGCTACTGCAAATCACGGTACGGGTTCCCCTGCGTCCCAGAGGGCCGGACGAGGAAACCTGGGTAGTGGTTGTTCCGCCCCGGATGATCGAGCGCGTAAAAGCAATCTTGCCCTCCCTACAGTCCTATCACAGAGAGAACGAGTAAGACACTTGATAGGACAGGGTTGACACTACAATCCTGTCCTATCAAGCAGGTAAAAGATGCTCATAGCTTAGCCCGCCAGGCCTCGACCCAGGCAGCATCCATGCGAGCCAAACGGGCTTTCTTGAAATTCTCACGCAGGATCCAGCGCACATCCGGATCGTTGCTGACAGCCCACTTCTCCATCAGCGGTTTGCCAGCTTCGGGGAGCGCTACCGTGGCCACGCTCCAGCAATACGCCAACCCCTGCCGCAGCACCCGGGAAGCCTCGTCCTTGCGCTCTCTGACTTCCGCAAGGGAAGCCGTGATCGCGTCGAGCAGGTCGAGCGCCTGCTGCGCATAGACCGCCTCCATCAAAAGCCGGGGCTCGCAGACAGCCGCAGCCGCCGCACGGCGCTCCCAGAGGGAGCCCCTGCCCCATGCGGGCATGGCCGCAAAGAGCGCCGCCCTATCGGCATCCCCCCAGCGCTGCAGAGCCATGCAGACCGCTTCGCGGATGCGCCAGCGAGGATCGGCAGCACAGCGGCGCAGTGTCTCCAACACGCTCAGGTTTCCTTCGGCAAGTAACTGCCCCAATCCCACCACGCCGCACGCGGCCAGGAACTCATGCGGGTCATTGGTAGGCGCAATCTCAGGCCCATAGTGCAAGAAGCGCTCGAATAATGCCGCATCCCCCAGGTCGGCCACGGCCTGGATCAGTTCGAGGTTTCCGCGAGGCCCCGGCAGCCCGGATTCGCGCAGCAGGAACTCATCCCACGTATCCAGTGTTTCAAGGACTTGCCGATACGATGCCGTTTTTCCCATGTGCCTCTCCCCCAAAATAGAGATGGACAAATATGCAGTGTCGCAAACCTCCGCCATTATACCCCAAGGCAATCTAACCTACAGTTTCCCCGCAATAGTTGACACCCGCGATCTTTCCGCTACAATGCCCCCACGTTATGCACCTTCCACCGCCATGTGCAAAGCCGGACTTATTGGAGGAAAAAATGACCAGGAAACCAACTAGCGCCGAGATTCGCCAGACCTTTTTAGATTTCTTCGCCGAACACGGACATACCATTGTGCCCAGCGCCAGCCTGGTGCCGCAGGATGACCCCACCCTGCTGTTCACCAACGCCGGGATGAATCAATTCAAGGATGTCTTTCTGGGAACCGGAGCCCGCTCCTACACCCGCGCTACCGATACGCAGAAATGTATGCGCGTTGCCGGCAAGCACAACGACCTGGAAGATGTCGGGCGCGATGGAACCCATCACACCCTGTTCGAGATGTTGGGGAACTGGTCTTTCGGAGATTATTACAAGAAAGAGGCCATCGGCTGGGCCTGGGACCTGCTGACCCGCGTCTACGGCCTCGACAAAGAGCACCTCTGGGCTACCGTCTTCGAAGACGACAAGGGAGACCTGGGGCGCGACGAGGAAGCTTCCGCGTACTGGCACAGTGAGACGGATATCAACCCGGATCAGGTGCTCTACTTCGGGCGCAAGGATAACTTCTGGGAAATGGGCGACACCGGCCCCTGCGGGCCATGCAGCGAGATCCACTACGACCGCGGGCCGGAAGGCTGCAATAAACAGGGCGTCCCGGGACACGTCTGCCAGGTGAACGGCGACTGCACCCGCTACACCGAGATCTGGAACCTGGTCTTCATCCAGTACAACAACCTTGGCAACAATACGTTGGAGCCGCTGCCCGCCCAACACGTCGATACCGGCATGGGATTCGAGCGGCTGGTCTCCATCCTCCAGGAAGCACCCTCCAATTATCACACCGATCTCTTCTGGCCTATCATCCAAAAGACGCAGGAGATGGCGGGACAGACCGATGAAGAGCGCGAGGCCTCCCTCATTGCCTACCGCGTCATCGCCGATCACATCCGCGCCTGCACCTTCCTGGTCGGCGACGGCGTCCTGCCCGCGAACGAGGGCCGGGGCTACGTCCTGCGGATGGTGCTGCGCCGTGCCGTGCGCTTTGGCCGCCGCCTGGGCTTCACCCGCCCTTTCATGGCCGCGCTTGCCGACCTGGTGATCGCCATGATGGGACACCAATTCCCCGAGCTGCCGCAGCGTGCCGACTTCATCAAAGCCACACTGACCGGCGAAGAGGAACGCTTCCTCCGCACATTAGATCAGGGGCTCTCGCGGCTGGATGAGATCATGGCCCAACTCGGTGCCCAAGGAGAGACAGTCGTTCCCGGAGCCGATGCCTTCTTCCTGCACGATACACTGGGGCTGCCATTGGAGGTCACGCGGGACATTGCCGGAGAGAACGGCTTTACCGTGGATGAGGCCGGATATACGGCTGCGCGCGAAGAACAGCGCCACCGCGGACGCGCCGCAGGCGAATTCAAGATGGCCGCCAACGAGCATGGACAGCTTTACCCACAATTGGCCGAAGCCGTTGCCGCCCGCCACCCCACCCCCTTGCAGTACAACCCCTACGGCAGCCTCGATATTCCAGCCACCGTCGTGGGGATGCTTTGCGGAGAAGCCCTGGCCGATCAGGCGGCCGAGAACGATGTCGTTGAACTGGTGCTCGATGCAACGAATTTTTACGTCGAATCCGGCGGCCAAGTCAGTGACACCGGCTGCCTCATCGGCCCGGATTGGGAAATGGCCGTCGAGGCCATCCGCCGACCCATCGAAGGCGTGGTGGTCCACATCGGCCGCGTCGTCAGAGGGACGCCGCGCGTGGGCGATGCGGTACGCGCGCAGGTAAACAGCGCCCGCCGCTGGGACATCATGCGCAATCACACGGCCACCCACCTGCTCCACCACGCGCTCCGCGACGTATTGGGGAGCCATGTCGCGCAGGCCGGCTCCATGGTGGCTCCCGAGCGGCTGCGCTTCGACTACAACCACGACCGGCCCATCACCCCCGAGCAGCGTACCGAAATCGAACGAATCGTCACCGAGGCCATCCTGGAAAATTACGAAGTGAGTTCGCGCCAGGAAGCCTACCGTGATGCGCTGAGCCAGGGCGTGATCGCCCTCTTCGAGGAGAAATACGGCGATGTGGTGCGCGTGCTGCGCGTAGGGAATGCCGAGGCCCCCTTCAGCCAGGAACTCTGCGGCGGCACGCATGTGAGCCGCACCGGGGACATCGGCCCGTTCATGATCGTCGCCGAGAGCGGCATCGGGGCCGGCATCCGCCGCATCGAGGCCATGACCGGACGGGGTGCGCTGCAAGCCCTGCAAGCCCTCCGCGCCCGCCAGGAAGAGGCTGCCGTGCTCCTGGACAGCACCCCTGAGGAGGTCACACCGCGCGTCCAGCGCCTGCAGGAAGAACTCCGCACTGCCCATAAAGAGATCGAGCAGCTCAACCGCAAGCTGGCCCGCGACAGTTTCCAGACACTCCTCTCCCAGGTCAAAGAGGTAGAAGGGGTCCCCCTGCTGGTGGCCAAGGTCACCGCGCCCGATGCGGAGACGCTTCGTGAGATGACCGACTGGTTCCGGGACAAAGTGAGCGGCGGCGTCATCGTATTGGGGACCGTCATCAATGACAAACCACTGCTCATTGCGGCGACTACCAAAGAGATGACCCAGCGGGGCGTCCATGCCGGGAATCTGATCCGCCAGATCGCGCAGATCGTCGGTGGAGGCGGTGGAGGTCGCCCGGATATGGCGCAGGCAGGTGGCCGCGACGCCGCAAAACTGGACGAAGCCCTCGGGCAGGTCCCAGACACAGTAAGAACCATGCTTCGTAAATCTTAAAGGGATCATCATTCCATCGGGTGCGGCGCATTTCCTAAAATGCGTCGCACCTTGAGACAGGTGAAACGAAAGAATCATGCAAACACGAACGTATACTATCGATCCAAAGAGCCATCGTCGTCTGGAGTTTTATTGGGAGAATCAGTGGAAAGAGCTTACGCTCTATGTTGACAGTGTCAAAGTCGGCACCGTACCCGATCGAGATGCGCTGATCGCCGGACAGGAGTTCACGTTCACCCTGCCCGACGGTGCGCTCGTAAAAGTC